>CAKOJI010000021.1 GCA_934089255.1 uncultured Bacilli bacterium
AGTTTTGTACTTTTTTTTATTTTTTTTAAAGAAAAAAAAGGAAATGCAAAAAAAGTGGCTATATGTATAGTAGAAGGGAGTGAGTATTATAGAATATTTACTGTACGATACATTTTTTAAAAGAATATTTTTAAGTGAAATAGGAAAAAATTATATGTGTAAAATATTAAGTTTAATATTTGATTTAGATTATTTAGATATGATTAAATATACTAAAGTTATAAATACTGAGTATCCTAGAAATAATATAAAAATAAAATCTAGTATGAGTGACGCTGTATATAGATATAAAAATAAAATATTTATTATAGAAATGAATAAAACATATACAAAAGAAAGTCTATATAAAAATCATTTTTATCTATTTTATAGACATATATTTGATGCAAAAAATGAAAATACATATAATAGTGAAATAGAAACGTATTTAATAGATGTAGATAATTTTAATATATTAAGTAAGTTAAAAGTAAAGGGTATAAAAGAAAACTTTATATATAAATCTAATTTAATATTAAATAAATATTATTATAGTATATATCCAAATATAACGACATTAAGAATAAATCTTGACTATTTAAGAAAAATAAAATATAATTATAATGTATTAAGAAATATAGAAAGACTATGTTTAATATTTGTAGAAAATGATACAAATATATTAGAAAGAGAAATAAAATATGAAGGGATAGGAGAGATAATAAGTATGTTTAAGATGGTATATGAAAATGGAGAAATATATCCAATATTTGATGAAGAAAAGTTTCACGAAAATGAAAAGAAAGAAATGTATAATCAAGGAATAGAAGTTGGCCTAGAACAAGGAATGGAAAAAGGCCAAAGTAAAAAGCAACTAGAGATAGCTAAAAATTTAAAACTAGAAGGATTTTCCGACGAAAAAATAATAAAACTTACAAATATATCTAAAGAACAAATAAATAATTTATAAAAATTATTCTAAAAAAGAAATAATGGATATAATAGGATTATCTAAAGAGTTAATAAATAAAATGTGAAAAAACACATTTTTTCTTTGTAATAATTTACATTAGTATTAAAATTTGATAAAATTTTAATAGGTGACAGTATGAATAATATTTATAATTATACGTTTGAAGAATTAGAAAATATATTAGTTAATAATGGTTTTAAGAAATTTGTTGCACGTCAAATATATGATTGGATTTATGTAAAAAAAGTAAATGATTTTAAATTAATGACTAATATAAGAAAAGAATTGCAAGATAAATTAAATAATGAATTTAAAACAGATTTTATAAAAATAAAAAAAGTACAGAGAAGTGAATTAACTAATAAATATTTATTTTTATTAAATGATGGTAATTATATTGAAGCTGTATTAATGAGACATGATTATGGAGTAAGTGTATGTGTTTCTAGTCAAGTAGGATGTAATATGGGATGTAAGTTTTGTGAAAGTGGAAGGCTTAAAAAAGTAAGAAATTTAGAAACTTACGAAATAGTAGAACAGATATTATTAATAGAAAGTGATATTAATGAGAGAATTGATTCTGTAGTAATTATGGGAATTGGTGAACCTTTTGATAACTATGATAATATAATTAAATTTATTAAAATTATTAATAATCCTTTTGGTATTAATATTGGTGCTAGACATATAACTGTTTCTACAAGTGGTTTGGTACCCAAAATAAAAGAATTTATGAATTTAGATTTACAAGTTAATTTAGCGGTTAGTTTACACGCTCCTAATGATGAAATCAGAAATAAAATTATGCCTGTAAATAAAGCGTATAGTATTAATGAATTAATTAGTACTTTAAAAGAATATATAGCAAAAACTAATAGACGAGTTACTATAGAATATGTTATGCTTAATAATGTAAATGATAGTATTAAAGATGCAGAAGAGTTATCAAAGTTACTTAAAGGTATGAACGTTTATGTTAATTTAATACCATATAATGAAACTAGTCATATAGACTTTAAAAAATCTAGTAAAGATACAATACTTAAGTTTTATGACTCATTAAAGAAAAATAAAATTAATGTAACTATAAGACGTGAATTTGGTGGTAACATTGATGCTGCTTGTGGACAACTTCGTGCTAAAGAAGGTGAAAAATGAAATCATTTTATATAACAGATGCAGGTAGAGTTAGAAGTCATAATGAAGATTCTGTAACGATAGTAAAAAATCAAACTGGAGAACATTTGATGATAGTTGCTGATGGTATGGGTGGACATAGAGCTGGTGAAGTTGCTAGTTCTATGGTAGTAACTCATTTAGGTTCTAGATTTGCTAATCTTTCAACTATTGGGACAAAATTTGATGCAGTTAATTGGTTAAATGAAAATATTAATACAATAAATACTAATATACTTAAGTATACTGAAGAAAATCCAGAATCAACAGGTATGGGAACTACAGTAGTACTTGCATTATTAACTAAAGATTTTCTTATATTTGGTAATATAGGTGATTCTAGTGGTTTTGTATTTAAAAATGGTAAACTACATAAAATAACTAAAGATCATACTTTAGTAAATCTACTTGTGGAGGCTGGTGAACTTGCTCCAGAAGAAGCAGCTAATCATCCTAAAAAGAATGTACTTATGAAAGCTTTAGGTACAGAAACAAAACAAGTACTAGATGTATTTGATGTAGATAAAAATGTTGACGCTATTATGTTGTGTAGTGACGGTTTAACTAATATGTTAACACCAAATCAAATAGAGAAAGTTTTAAATGAAGAAAATTTAAAGATTGAAGATAAATTAATAAAAATAATAAAGAAGTGTAATGCTAGAGGTGGAATGGATAATATATCTATTGCTTATCTAGTGAAGGATGGTGAATGAAATGATAATGAAGGGGCAAAAAATTAATGATCGATATCAGATTATTAAAACAATTGGCGAAGGTGGTATGGCTAATGTTTATTTAGCGTATGATACTATTTTGGATAGAAATGTTGCTGTTAAAGTATTAAGAGGTGACTTGGCAACTGATGAAAAATTTGTTAGACGTTTTCAAAGAGAAGCATTATCTGCAAGTAGTTTAAGTCATCCTAATATTGTAGAAGTATATGATGTAGGAGAAGATAATGGTTTATACTATATAGTAATGGAATATATCGAAGGAAAACACTTAAAACAATTATTAAAAAAACGTGGTAGTTTAACTGTTAGAGAAGTTGTTGATATTATGTTACAAGTTACTGATGGTATGAGTGCTGCACATGATTCTTATATAATTCATAGAGATATTAAACCACAAAATATAATGATACTAGAAAATGGTTTAATTAAAATAACAGATTTTGGAATAGCAATGGCATTAAATGCTACACAACTTACTCAAACTAATTCAGTAATGGGTAGTGTTCATTATTTACCACCTGAACAGGCCTGTGGTAAAGGTGCTACTATTCAAAGTGATGTTTACTCAATGGGAATATTAATGTTTGAACTTTTAACAGGTACTGTACCATTTAAAGGTGATAATGCTGTTGAAATAGCTTTGAAACATATAAAAGAAACTATTCCTAACGTAAGAGAAATAAATGATAAAATACCTATGAGTGTTGCTAATATAGTAAAAAGAGCAACTGCAAAAAATTTAAAAAATAGATATTTAGATGCTAGAGAAATGCACGAAGATTTGAAGACTTGTTTAGATGAATCAAGAATTGATGAAGAAGAATATGAGTTTTTATATCCTGAAATAGAAGATGATAAAAAGTCTAAAAAGGCTGTTAATGAATTAGAAAATACTACTAAACCTGAAGAGAAGAAAGAAGAAGTTAAAGTAGAACAAATAATACCAGAAACAGAAAAGAAAAAAGAAAATAAATTATTAACAGTACTTGCTATAGTATTTACTGGATTAATAGTAGTAGTAACTGCATTAGTATTTTTACTTCCTAAATTAACTGAAGCAAAAGATGTAAAAATTCCTGACGTTAGTAATATGAGTGTTCTTGATGCAGAAACTGAGTTAGAAAGTAAAGGTTTTAATGTAGCAGCGGATACTAAAGATGCTACAAGTAGTGATATTCCAGTTGGTAATGTTGTAAAAACAAGTCCACAAGCAGGTAGAACTGTTAAAGAAGGTTCTCAAATAACTTTATATGTTTCAACTGGAGAAGGTGGATATACTGTAGAAGATTTGAAAGATAAAAATTATTTAGAAGTTAAGGGTTATCTAGAGAATACTTATAAATTATATGTAGAAATAAAAGAAGATGAAGTAAGTAATCCTAGTGAAGCTGGTACTGGTAAAATCATTAAAACTGAACCAGAGGCAGGAGCTGTATTAAAAGAAGGAGAAACAATTATACTTCATATTCCAGATTCAAGTATTCAATATCCAGATTTCACTACTGGAGAATATAGTTTAAAAGATATTGAAGAATGGGCTAATAAATATAAAATTGAACTACTTGTTGAATATACAGAAACAAATGATTATGCAGTAGGTACTATTTATAAGCAAAGTAGAGAAGCAGGTAGTGTTGCTGTTGAAGGTGCTTCACTTAAAATATATATAGCAAGTGAAGTTGTAGAAGAAAATACAGGGGAAACAGAGTAATTTATGGAAGGTAAAATAACTAAAATAATAAGTAATTTATATACAGTAACTGTTGATAATAAAAGTTATGATTGTAGAGCAAGGGGTAAGATTAGATATGAAAAAATTACCCCTTTAGTTGGAGATAGAGTAATATTTGATGAAAAAGAAAAATATATTTTAAAAATATTAGATAGAAAAAATTCACTTGATAGACCAATGATATCAAATGTAGATAGTGCTTTAATAATAACTAGTGTAAAAAAGCCAGATTTATCATTAAATTTATTAGATAAAGAATTAGTACTTACTATTAGTAATAATATAGAACCAATTATAGTTTTTACTAAATTAGATTTACTTAAGAAAAGTGAAATAAAATATATTAAAAATATAATGAAATATTATTCTAAAATAGGAATTAAAGTTTGTACTAATAGAAATTTATATAAATTAAAAAGATATATAAAAAATAAAACTTTAGTTTTAACTGGTCAAACTGGTGCTGGAAAAAGTTCTCTTTTGAATAAATTGGATAAGAAATTAAATCTTGCAACTAATGAAATAAGTGAGGCTTTAGGACGTGGGAAACATACTACTAGACATGTAGAATTATTTAAATATAAAACATCTTATATAGCAGATACACCGGGTTTTTCTTCACTAGATGTTAGCAATTTAAGTAAAGAACAAATTAAATTATCTTTTATAGAATTTAATAGAGTTAATTGTCCTTATAAAGATTGTTCACATACTAATGAAAAAGAATGTCTAATTAAAGAAAAAGTTAAAAATAAAGAAATTATGAAAAGTAGATACGATAATTATTGTGAGTTGGTGAGATTATGAAAATAGCCGTTTCGTTTCTAAAAAGTAAATATAATTTAATTGAAACTATAGATAAAATAAATAATACGGATGTGGAATTTATACACGTTGATATTATGGATGGAGATTTTGTACCAAATAAATCTTTTACCTATGAAGATGTTAATAATGTATTAAAAACAATAAATAAAAAATTAGATATACATTTGATGGTTACTAATCCGATAGATTATATTATTAAATTTAAAAATTTAAAACCAGAGTATATAACAATACATAGTGAAATAGATAAAAATATAAACGATTTAATATATTTAATTAAATCTTATGGTATTAAAGTTGGTATTGCAATAAATCCTAAAACTAGTACTAAATGTATTGAAAAATATTTAAGTATAATTGATAATGTGTTAATTATGTCTGTAGAACCTGGTATGGGTGGACAAAAATTTATGAATAGTATCTTATATAAAATAGATGTTTTAGATAAATTAAGAAAAGAAAATAATTATAATTATTTGATTAGTATTGATGGTGGAATAAATGATGATACTATTAAGTATGTTAAAAATGTTGATTATGTTGTAAGTGGCTCTTATATATGTATGAGTGATGATTATCAAAAACAAATAAATAGTTTAAGAATGGAGTAAGATTATGAATAGTGAATGTAGACCACTTAGTCCTTGGGCTTATTTTGGTTACAGTATTTTATTTAATATACCTGTTATAGGTTTTATATTATTAATTGTTTTTTCATTAGATAATAGTAATATAAATAGAAGAAATTATGCTAGAAGTTATTGGTGTTGGTTAGTAATATTTATTGTATTAGTTGTTATTTTAATAATAAGTGGTATCAGTATAGATAGTATAGTTCCTGATTTAACAACTGTATGAAATTAGTATTAGCAAGTACATCAAAATTTAAAAGTGAAATACTTAATAAAGTTAATTTAAAACATTTAGTTTTAGAAAATAATTTTGATGAAAGTACTTTAAAGTGTGACGATGTTTATGAATATGTAATGAATTTAGCGTATGGTAAAGCAAATAGTGTAAAATGTAAAAAAGATAGTATTATATTAGGATTAGATACCGTTCTTTATGTAAATAATAAAATATTAGAAAAACCAAAAGATATCGAAGAAGCAAAAGATAATATTAGAATTAGTAGTAATAATATTTCTAAAGTAATAACTGGTATTTGTTTAATAAATACTAATACTAAAGAAATAGTTAAAGATTATCAAGAAACTTTAATAGAGTTAAATAATATAAGTGAAGAAGATATAGAATTTTATATAAAAAATGAAAAAGATGCATTATATGTTTCAGGTTTTGTTATAGAAAATACGTTATCTAATTTTGTTAAAAAAATTGATGGTAGTTATTATAATATATTGGGTATTCCGGTAGAAAAGATATATAGTCATTTATTAAAATGGAATATACATTTATGTAATTTAGATTAAAGTCTTTACTAATTTCTCTTGTAATTTTTATATTAAAAATTAGTTTTGGTAGCTAATTTTTTTCTTTATTATTTATTTTCATAAAATAAATAATAAAGTTTAATAAATAAAATATTTATGATAAACTATTTGTAGTTAGGAATGATTTTATGGATAATAAAAAATTTAAAATGATAGATGAAAAATTTATTTGTGAAGTATGTGGTAAAAATGTTTCTAAATTAGATTATACTGCAAGAGATCATTGTCCATATTGTTTGTGTAGTAAACATTTAGATATTAACCCAGGAGATAGAATGGCTAATTGTAACGGCGTATTAAAACCAATAGATATAGAAAAAGGGAAAAAAGACACATATAAAATAATTTATAAATGTGAAAAATGTGGAATGATTAAAAAAAATAAAACTGCTAATGATGATGATTTTAATAAAATTCTTGAGATAATGAGTAAAAAATAGAATATTTAATTATAATATACATATAATAAAATAAAGATTGTATTTATACTTGACAGCAATTATGTTATGTTGAAAAAATGTAAATGTATTAGAAAATTAAAAATGTTAGTCGCTTACGGATGGTGCGAGTTATAAATGATTCCATTCGAAAATGTTGGAAAACTTTAATAAAAAATATTGAAGTTTTTTTAATTGTGTTATAATAAAGAACAAGACTGTTAAAGGTGATGTTATGAAGTTATATATTGATTGTGATGGAGTTATATTTGATAGTGAAAAATTAATTTTTAATGAAGATTACTATAAACTAGAAAATAATGGATTAATAAAGACTGAAGAAGATAAAATAAAGTATGTACAAGAAGTAGATTGGTATAAAATATTAAATGATTGTGAAGTAATAAATAATTCTATAGAGGTATTACGTAGTTTAAAAAGAGATTTTACAATATTAACTAAAATACATTCTATGAATAATGAAGGTGTAGCTAAAGTAAAAATGTTTAGGAGTTTAGGAATAAAAAATGAAATTATATTATGTCCATATAAACTACAAAAGCATGATTTAGTTAGTGCACGTGAAAATATACTTGTAGATGATACTATTAATAATTTAGTATTATGGGAAAAAATGGGCGGTTATCCAATATTTTTTAATAAAGATAATATAGATATTGATGGATGGAATAGTGTTAATACCAAGTATAAAAGAATTAGTTCTTTAGATAGTTTAAATAATGTAAAAAAATTAATTTTGAAGTAAATTGGTGTTTTGCAACTGAATTTATACAAAATGTAAATTAAATTAGGTTTTGCTACTTATAATAAACACTGTATAATTTCGTTGGAGGTGAAAAAACGTGAAGTTTCAAGAGAAATTATCTAGAATGAGAAAGGAAAAGAATTTAAGTCAAGAAGCACTTGCGGAAAAATTAGGAATGTCAAGACAAGCTATTAGTAAATGGGAGAGTGGTAATAGTTATCCTGATATGGCAACAATTATTAAAGTTGCTAAAGTATTAGATTGTAAAATAGATGATTTAATTGATGATGATGTTGTAGGAGTAAAAAATACTAATAATAAAATAAATTTTAATATTTTATTAAAAGATATATTAGATTTTATTACTAAAACTTATAATATGTTTTGGAGTATGAAGTTTTTTGATAAAGTTAAATGTATTATAGAAGTGTTATTAATTATATTAGTTTGTTATTTTTGTTCTTATGTATTTTTTGAATTTTTAAGAAATACTATATTAAACTTATTTAAGTTTTTACCTAGTACTCCATTTCAATATTTAGTAAGTGTATTTAAAACATTATATAGTATTTTAATGTTTGTAGTATCTTTTATAGTTACTTTACATTTGTTTAAAATAAGATATTTAGATTATTATGTTACTGTTACTGATAATGATATAGAAAAAAAGGTTGTTGAAGAAGATATTAATAATAAGAAAGAATATAAAGAGTGTAAGAGAGAAAAAATAATTATAAGAGATAATAGACATAGTGCTAATTCTATAATAGATTTTTTTGCTAGAATAGTTGTTTTTCTAATAAAAATACTTGTATTATTTATATTAATGTTTTTAGTATTTGGATTTGTTTTCTTAGTATTTTTATCTACAGTATCAATAGTATGGATTAAATATGGGTTAGTATTCTTAGGATCATTTATATTTTTGTTAGGTTTTTTATTACTTGTTTATGTGTTTATAGAATTAATGTATAAATTTATATTTAATATAAAGAATAATTTTAAAAGATTATTTGTAATGTTTTTATCAAGTTTATTTGTTATTGGTATTGGTAGTGGTATTATATTTTTAGAATTAAGTAAATTTGATTATATTTATGAAGATATTAAAGATAATAATACAGTATTGCATATAGATGTTAATAATAATACTACGTTTTATGAATTAGAATATTATTTAGAAAGCAATAAAGTTATTATTGATGATAAAGTAAAAGATATTGAAATAAGTGTAGATTATAGTAATAATATAGTACCTTATATAAATGAAAATAATTATATAGAATATGATGTTAAAGATATTAATTATTTGAAAGATATTTTAAATAATATTAAAGTTAAGAAAATAATTATTAGTGATAATTATAATTATAATGTTAAATATGTTAAATTATCTAAAAAGAGTTTTGATATTATAAAGAAGAATAATAAATTAGAATCGTAAAAGTTATGTAAACTTATATTGCATATACTAATTAATGATGTTAATATTAAATAGGTGATGGTAATGAAGATGGTAAATGTAAAAAAATATATTAATTCATTACTATTAAACTATAAACTAGATACTTTTTAAGTACCTAGTTTTTATATTGTTAAGGAGTGTAGTAATGAAAAAACAAGTAGAAAATGAGAAATTAAGATTAATCGTATTTGAAAGTGCTAAAGAATTAGGAGAAAAGATAGATAAACATTTATTAAAAATATGTGGATTAAATGATGAAGAATATACGTTTATTGTTCCTATTAAAGAAGTGTTTTTTAATGATGGACATACTAAAGTAGAGATACAAGAAACAGTAAGAGGAAAGGATTTGTTTTTATTAACTGATATCGGTAATTATAGTTTAAGTTATACTATGCATCAAATGATAAATCATACAAGTCCTAATGATTTAATGATAGAATTATTAGATGGTATAGGAGCAATGAATAGTCATGCAGATAAAATTAATGTGATAATGCCGCTTTTATTTGCAGGAAGACAACATAGAAGAAATACTAGAGAAAATTTGATGTGTGGATATATGTTGCATTTATTAGATATGAATCAGCATATAAAAAGTGTTATAACATTTGATGCTCATGATCAAGGTGTAGAACATGCTATGTTTAATACTGAGTTTGATAATTTTTTTCCAACTAATACTATTTTGGAAAGTGTTATAAATGATTTAAGTATTGATGATTTAAAAAATATAGTTTTTGTTTCTCCAGATAATGGAGCTGTTGGTAGAAGAAATGTTTATTTAAATTCGTTTCAGTCAGAAAATATTCATAGAGAGGCAGGAAGTTTTTATAAACAAAGAGATTATAATATAGTAGTAAATGGTAAAAACCCTATTATTAGCCATGATTATTGTGGAAATGATAATCTAGAAGGTAAAACTGCTATAATAACTGATGATATGATTTCTAGTGGCGGAAGTATGTTTGATGTTATAGATGAATTAAAAAAAAGAAAAGTTAAAAAAGTTTTTGTTATAGTGACTTATGCTCTTTATACTGAAGGAATAGAAAAATTTAATAAATATTTTAATGAAGGATTATTATCAGGTGTATATACAACAAATTTATCTTATATACCGGAATCTTTCAGAGAAAAAGAATGGTTACATGTGTGTGATTGTTCTAAGATGATATCTAATGTTATATATAATATACATAATGATTTGTCTATTTCTGATATACTAAGAGATAAAAGTGAGCCAATTAAGAGATTAGAAAAGAAATTTAATGGAGAAAAATAAAAGGTATGATGTTGTTATAGTAGGAGCAGGGCCTGCTGGTTTGTTTGCTGCTTATGAATTAATTAATAAAAATAAAAATTTAAAAATATTACTTTTAGATAGAGGTAAATTTGCTAATCATAGAGTTTGTCCAATGAATAAATTTGGAACCAAGTGTAAGAATTGTAATCCTTGTGGAATACTTTCTGGATTTGGTGGAGCTGGTACGTTCAGTGATGGAAAACTTAATTTTACACCTAAATTAGGTAAAAGTGATTTATATAAATATATGAGTGAGAGTGATGCTGAAAAATTACTTATAGATACTGAGGATATATTTAATAAATTTGGTATGGATAGTGATATTTATCCATCTAATATGGATGAAGCGTTGAAGATAAAAAAAGATATTGCAAAACATGGTGCTAAATTATTAATAATAAAACAAAAACATTTAGGTAGTGATAAATTACCAGGATATATTATAGAGTTTACTAATTATTTAAAAAATAATAATGTGGAACTACTTGAAAATGTTGATGTTTTAGATATAGTAGAAAAGAAAAATAATTTAGAAGTTATAGGAATGAAATTAAATGATAAAATTTCGTTTAAAACAAAAAAAGTTATAGTTGCACCTGGTAGAACAGGTGCTAAATGGGTACAAGAATATTCAGATAAACATGATATACCTTATCTATCACAAAGTATAGAAGTGGGTGTTAGAATAGAAGTAAGAAAAGAAATATTAGAAGATTTATGTAATGTAATATATGATCCAAGTATTTTTATAAAAACTAAAACTTATGGAGATGAGATAAGAACGTTTTGTACTAATCCAGGTGGTTTTGTAACTAAGGAAAATTATTATGGATATATTTGTGTAAATGGACATGCGTTAAAGGAAACTAAGACTAATAATAGTAATTTTGCGTTTATTACTAAAATAAATTTAACAGAACCAGTTACTAATACTAGAGAATATGGTGAGTGTATTGCTAAAATTGCTAACTGTTTAGGAGATGGGAAACCTATTATACAAACTTTAGGTGATTTAAAGAAATTTAGGAGAACTAGAGAAAGTAGGCTTAGCAAACAGTTTATTACTCCAACTTTAAAAGATGTGGTTGCTGGTGATCTTGCTCTTGTAATGCCTAAAAGAGTTATAACAAATATATTAGATGGTTTAGAAACATTAGATAAAATTATTCCAGGAGTTAATAATGATGAAACACTTTTATATGGACCTGAAATTAAATTCTTTTCAAATGAAATTGAAACTAATAATAATTTTGCACTATTAAATAATAATAATATTTATTTTATTGGTGATGGTGCTGGAAAAGCAGGTAATATAGTTATTGCTGCTGCAACAGGCTTAGTTGCAGCAAGAGATATAATTAAGAATATGAAGTAATTGTATTATTTCATATTTTTTGTTATAATTAATTTTGAAGAGTAGGTGGATTATGAAAAGAATAGTACTTTTATTAAGTTTAATACTAGTTACTAGTGCCTGTACTAATTTAAATAATTTAGATTATAAAGATAATATAAATGAAGTAATAAAAAGTAATTCTAATAATAAATTATATAATCATGTAGGGAATGGATATAAATATTATTTACCTAAATATATGAGTGTAAAGAATATGATTAATTTTAATGAAAAGATTAATAGTAATGATTATACTTATTATTTATATTTAGATGTAGTTAGTTTTAATAGTAAAAAACAAGATAAGATTAATAAAAAATGTGATATAAATTATGAATTTAAACAAAATAATAATGAAGGTTATTTATGTGTTAATAATATAAATAATGAGTATTTAGTTGAAATTGTATATAATTATGCTAAAATAGAAGTGAAAGTAGCAAAAAATGATTTAAATGAGGCTATAAATAATGGTATAATAATATTGTCAACGATTAAATATGATAGTGATTTAATAAGTAAGATGATAGGTGAGAGTAAACTTGATGGAAGTGAAGAAACACTAAATATATTTAAAGATACAAAGAGTAAAGATGATTTTCTTGATGTTGTAGAAGAATATGACAATTATGATGATAGTCAAAATAAAGTACCAGATTATGATGTTATAAATTAGGAAGGATGACTTATTATGGGTTTATTAGATAAGGTTAAAGGAATATTATTTGATGAAGAAGAAATAGAAATTCCGGAAATAACAAAAGAAACTAAAAAAGATAATAAGAATGTAATAAAAAAAGAAGTAGAAGAAGAGAAGAATCCAATTAGAGAACTTAAAGTACCTAAAGAAGATTTTAGTGATAGAAAATATCGTAGTGAGTCAACTTTTACGTTTCCTATAGATTTTGATGATGAAGAAGAAACAATAAAAGAACCAGCTAAAGTAGAAGAAATTAAACCAGTAAAGAAACCTATAAAGTATGAAAGAGAAGTAGAAAAAAGAGATTATAGTAGTTTTTTAAATAAAAAAGATGAAAAGAAACATTTTAAACCAACTCCTATTATTTCTCCAGTATATGGTGTATTAGATCAAAACTATAAAAAAGAAGATGTTATAGTAAAAAAAGATGTATTAAGAGCACCTAAAGGTTTAACTATAGAAGAAGTAAGAAAAAGAGCATTTGGTTCTTTAGAAGATGAAATAGATGCTAATTTAACAGGTACTAAAGAAATAAATGTAGAAAAAGTTGTAGAAGAAAAAAAGGTTAAAGAAGAAGTTGTAGTTGAAGAACCTGTAGATAAATTAAAGACTATAGGTGAATTAATAGATGAAGATAATAAAAATTTAGAAATACCAGAAATTGAGAGTATAGATGATAAAGATGTTGAATATAATAAAAATGATACAAATATAATTGATGTTCCATCAAATTCTATAGATGATTTATTAAAAAAAGATAATGGTGATGATACAAAAAAAGAAGATATTGATGATGAAGAAGCTGATTTATTTAGTTTAATTGATTCAATGTATGAAGAAAAGGGAGAATAGAAATGGCTATAGAAGAATTTTTACCAATAGTTATATATGTATTAGTTATTGTTCTTTTAATAATTTTAATTGTTATGGGTATTAAATTATTAAAAGTTATTAGTAAGACAGATAAGTTATTAACTGATGTACAAGATAAAGTAAATTCATTTAATGGAATATTTAGAATTATAGATGTTGCAGGGGATAAATTATCGATGGGTGTGACTTGGATTACAGATTGCATCATAAGTTTGATAAATAAATTTTTTAAAAAAAGAAAGGAAGAGGAAGAAGAAAATGAGTAAAAATGGATTAGGAAAGTTAATTGCAGGTGTTGGTATTGGAGTAGGATTAGGTATGTTATTTGCTCCAGAAAAGGGTGCTGAAACTAGAAAAAAATTAATGAAAAAATTAAATGAAATGTGTGATAGTATTAAAAACATCGATGGTGATGAGGTTAAAAAGAGTATTGAAAAACAAATCAAAGATATTAGACGTGAACTTGAAGATTTGGATAAAGAAAAAGCATTAAAAATTGCTAAAGAAAAAGGTAAAAAAATTGTTAAAAAAAGTGAAGAACTTTATAAGTTAGCAGTTAAAAAAGGTACTCCAGTTTTAGAAAAGGCTGCAGATGATATTAGACTTGCTGCAATTGATGTATTAAACTCTATTACAGAAAAATTAGAAAAATAAAATACTATTAATTTAGTATTTTTTTTAGTATAATAATTTTAGGTGATTAAAGTGATAGAATATAATAAAGAAAATGATTTAAAAAGTTATATATTGGATATAATAAGTGTATTAATAGTTAATATGGTTGTTGTTAGTATAGCTAATAATATTTTTAAAAATATATATGTAGATGGAGTATTTTATATATTTTTAGTATCATTTTTATTAATGGTATTTAATGTAAGTATTAAACCTTTTTTAAGAGTATTTATGTTACCAATAAATATTTATACTTTAGGATTAACTTATCCTTTAATAAATGTTATAGTTTTAAAATTAATAGATTTATTATTAGGTAAACATTTTGTTATAAATGGTTTTATTCATACAATATTTATTTCTATATTTATTTCTATTATGACTATTATAATTGATAATTTAATAGGTAAAGCGATAAGGGGTGTTAAATAATGAATCCTATAATATTTAGGTTAGGTAGTTTTGAGATTAGATGGTATTCTGTTATGATATTGATTGCTTTTTTAGTAGCTAGTTATGTTATTAATAAAGAAACAAAAAGATTTGATATTGAAAAAGATTATATTTTTAATTTATTATTTTGGTCTTTAATAATGGGTATTATTGGTGCTAGAATATATTATGTTATATTTGATTGGGAGTATTATAGTACTAATATAAGTGAAATATGGAAAATATGGAATGGTGGTCTTGCAATACATGGTGGTATAATAACTGGTATTATAACTATTATTGTTTATACAAAAAAATATAAACAGAGAACTGTTAGATATACTGATTTTTTAGTACCTGGGTTAATTATTGGACAATCTATTGGAAGATGGGGTAATTTTTTTAATGGGGAAGCACACGGTCTTGCTACTAGTTTAGAGCATTTAAAAAATTTACATATTCCAGAGTTTATTATAAAGGGTATGAAAATAAAGGGTGTTTATTATACTCCTACGTTTTTATATGAATCTATTTTATGTTTGATAGGTTTTATAATTATTATAATTGTTAGAAGGAATAAATATACTAAGGTTGGAACACCTACTGCACTATATCTTATAATATATGGTAGTATAAGATTTTTTATAGAGAGACTTAGAACTGATGCTTTAATGTTTGTTGGTTTTAAAATAGCTATGATAGTTTCTGTTATTATGGTTATAATTGGTGTAATTATGTTAATAATAAATAAAAAGAAGGGTAAGTTTGAGGACTTATATAATGATAAAAATAATAAAGATGTAATTAGATTTTAGGTGATTAAATGATATATGATGTTATTATAATTGGGTTAGGTGCTAGTGGTGTTGCTGCATCTATTTATGCTAAAAGAAGTGGATTAAATGTATGTGTAATTAATTATGGAGTTCCTGGTGGAATTATTGGTACTAGTAGTATTGTAGAAAATTATCCTGGGTTTAAAAGTATTAGTGGTATGGATTTATCTATTAAGTTTTTTGAACACTTTAATAGTTTAGATGTTCCATTATATAATGAAGAAGTTATTAATATTAAGAGTGGATTAGATATAGAAGTAGTTACTAAAAATAATTCTTATAGAGCAAAAAATATTATAATTTGTAGTGGTAGAAAACCTAAAAAGTTAGGTTTAGTTGAAGAAGATAAGTATATTGGTAAAGGTGTTAGTTATTGTGCTACTTGTGATGGTGCTTTATATAAAGATAAAAATGTTATTGTTGTAGGTGGCGGAAATAGTGCATTAGAAAATTCACTTTATTTATCTAATATTACTTCATCAGTTACTATTTTAGTTAGAAAAGATAAGTTATTTGCATCTAAAAAATTAATTGATGAAGTAAGTAAAAAAGATAATATAAAAATTGAATATGAAACTTTTATAGAAAGTATTAATGGTGAAGAAGTAGTTAATGGTGTTAAAACTAATAAGGGTATTATTAATACGAGTGCTATATTCATTAATATTGGTTATGAACCTAGTATTAGTATTTTAAAAGAATTAAATTTAACGATGGATAATAATTATATAGTTGTTGATAAAGATATGAGAACTAGTAATCCACATATATATGCTGCTGGTGATATTATAAAAAAAGATTTATATCAACTTGTAACAGCGATAAGTGAAGGTGCTATTGCTGCAAATAGTGTAAGAAATAATATGAATAAATGATATAGTTTATTCTTTTTTTTTCGTTGTTTCATATTATATATTGGAGGTATAAAAAATGAATGACGTAATAAATAATCATAGATGCAGTCCTTATTGTGGGAATCAACCTATACCAGGTCCAACAGGTCCAACTGGACCAAGGGGTATGACTGGAGCAACTGGTCCGATAGGTCCAACAGGGCCACAAGGACCACAAGGGTTACAAGGAGTTCAAGGTAATATAGGTCCAACTGGTCCACAAGGAATTCAGGGTTTACAAGGAGCTGAAGGTGTTGCAGGTCCAACAGGGCCAACTGGTCCACAAGGAGCTCAAGGTTTAACAGGAGCAACAGGAGCAAGAGGAGCGACTGGGCCACAAGGGTTACAAGGACTTCAAGGTTTACAAGGTATTCAAGGTCCAACAGGACCACAAGGGTCACAAGGTTTACAGGGACTTCAAGGTTTACAAGGTATCGCTGGAGTTACAGGGCCAACTGGACCAACTGGACCAACAGGACCACAAGGTTTACAAGGCGTAACAGGTCCTACGGGACCAACAGGGCCAACTGGTGCACAGGGTGTTGCTGGTGAAACAGGTCCTACGGGACCAACAGGACCAATTGGACCAACTGGTGCGCAGGGTGTTGCTGGTGAAACAGGTCCTACGGGACCAACAGGACCAACTGGACTAACTGGTGCGCAGGGTGTTGCTGGTGAAACAGGAGCAACTGGACCTACTGGACCACAAGGAATTCAAGGTGTTACAGGACCAACTGGACCAACGGGGCCAGCAGGAGCAGCTGCTGTTAGATCAGCTTACGTAGTAACATATAATGATGGAACTAGTGCAGATGGTATAGCAGTTGCATCTTCAGAAAGATTACCACTTGATAGAATGGAACTTGATCCAACAAGTTTGATAACAATTAATACTGCTGATGAAACAATTAAATTTAATCAAATAGGACATTATAAAATAGAATTTACTGTTTCAGCTTATCCTTCTGTAAATGGTGTAGATTTTGATCCTACAACAGATATAGTTTCTGTAGGATTAAGACAGAATGGGACTGATAATATATATGTTGGAATAGGTGAATGGGTATATAATGGTGAACCTGTAGAATTACACGCACATGGTATTGTTGCTGTAACAGATACAAATACTTTGTATGAACTTGCTAATTTAGGAAATAGTACAATCTATTTAAGTACACCAGATATAAGAAATTTATCTACAACATCATATTTTGCAAATCCACTTGTAACATTAGTTGTAACTTATTTAGGAAAATAATCAAGGTTAATCCTTGATTTTTTCATGTGATTTTGCGTATAAGCCTACTTGATGTAAATACTAACGCAATATAAGTTTTATTAAAATAAATTAGTGTAGAAAAAATCTATTCTTTTTTAATACTAATTAATTATATCGTTTTATTATTATCAACATATTTTATAATAAAGGAAAGTGATATTATGCATATAATAAACGATAATACAGTTGTAGTAAATAATAGTGAAGAATTAAAACAAGCACTAAGTGAAACTAACAATTATACATATATTTATTTTGATAGTGATATAACACTTACTAGTGGATTTGTAATAAATTCAAATAAAAAAGAAGTAGTAATTGATGGTACATATAATAATGTTAAATATACGTATATAAATAATTTAACAGAATCAACTGATGTTATAAATGTTAGTACATCAAATAGAAAAATTATATTAAAAAATATGAATATAGTTAGTTCACATACTTATGGGGTTGTATATGTTCCATCGCATCCAAATTATTCTAATTTACTAGTAGAATATAATAATGTTAATTTTAATGGAGTAGAACTTTCTTGTAATTATTACGGTACAACTAAAATAATTGATTCTTTAATTTCTGGAAGTGATACAAATAATGTTACGGTAAAAAAAATATGTGATTCAAATAGAATTATAATAGGGGGAAATACAACTATTACTAGTAATTCAACTGTTAATCCAGTCTTCTTCTTTAATGACGTTATTTCTTCTTATATCAAAATAATTCCTAATAGTCATGTTAATATTACAACTAATGAAGAACTTATGAATGGTACTAATAAATTAGATTTAATAGTAGGTCATGGCGCAGAATTTCTTTTAACAACAGGAAATGGTTTTTCAATAACAACAACTCATGGAGCTAGAAATGTATTAATAGAGGAAATGGCAAATTTTACTTTTATTGAAAAAAGTCATCAAAGAATACCAATGTGGAGTATATTTGGTAATCTTACAGTAAAAGAGGGAGCTAGTTTTTCAGTAATAAATACTTATATGCAAACACCGAGTGATAATTATAATATTTATTTTAAAGGTTCTAATCAAAAAATCATATTTGATAATCCTAAATATATAAATATTTACACAAAAAATGCTAATGTTATGTATACAAATAATCCAATTAATTTTTCTTTTAAATTTAGTAGAATAAATATGTGGATTTATGCTTTAGATTATTTAGATGCTTGTACGCTAGATGATACACCTGCATATTATTGGTATAAGGAAAATAGTCCTTCAGAAATAAATGGTACATTTGATAAGGATACTACTACAATTACATCACATAATTTTACAGAAAGTGAATTAAATTTACTTACAGATCTGAATAGTTTTTCATTACAAAATATAAAAATATTAACAATAGGAATGTTAAAAATTAATATACATCCAATAAATAGTTCAAATAATACTATATCTGGACATACAATAGCTTATTCAAAAGTTTTAATAGAATATGATACTAAAAGATTAATTACAACTGCAAATGAAGAAGGATTATTTGAAATAGATATTGATTC
>CAKOJI010000022.1 GCA_934089255.1 uncultured Bacilli bacterium
TTATATAATTACCATCTAGCAAATAATATAAATTATTCATTTTTATAATTAGGAAACTAATTCCGTTATGATTAATAATTCTTTTCATATGTAATAATTGATGATCGTGTAGGTTTGATAATGGGAAAGATGTTTTATTTAATGTTTCTTTTGCGTCAAAATCTATATATTTTCCTTTATATATTCCATTATAGTCTAAAGTACTAGGTACTTTATAGTAACCTTCTAATATTTTATTTTTTTTATAATCAACATTACATACTAATATAGGTGTAGGTTTTTTATATATTATTGCTATATCATTTTCTATATAATATTCATTACTTAAATTAATTAAGTTTTCTAACTTCATACCTCTATTTTTATGTGGTATGTTTCTTTTATATTCTTTATTTATACTTCCTGGATATAACACATACAATCACCTTTAATAATTATATAATATTATAGGATGATTTTCTATATAAATAATAGAAATTTGCATTATTTTACATTATTTTATATAATTATAACTGGGTGAAAAATATTATGAAGATAGACTCGTCAGAATTAACTCATATTGCAGTTAGAACTAGTCAATATCCAAATGAAGAAAGAGATGAATTTTTATTAGTAGGTAAAAGTAATGTAGGTAAGAGTAGTTTTATAAATACAATACTTGCTAGAAAGAATTTTGCTCGTACTAGTAGTAAACCTGGTAAAACACAAACTTTAAATTTTTATTTAGTTAATAATAATTTTTATTTAGTAGATGTTCCTGGTTATGGTTATGCTAATGTATCTAAAAGTCAACAAAAAAAGTTTGGACTTATGATAGAAGAATATTTAACTACTAGAAAGAATTTACGTTTGGTATTTATGTTAATAGATTTTAGACATAAACCTAGTGAGAATGATATTTTAATGTATGATTATTTAAAATATTATAATTTACCAGTTGCAATTATTGCTACTAAGTATGATAAAGTTAAATCTAGTCAAAAAGATAAACAAGAAAAATTAATAAGAGAAACTCTTAATATAAAAGAAGATGATTCACTAATATTATTTTCTAGTATTACTAAAAAGGGTAGAGAAGATGTATATAGACAAATTAATAGTAAACTTAGTTAATTTGTTTTTTTATGTAATTAAAAAAATCACGTTTAAGTGATTAATTTATAATGCCATAACAATATTTTTTGATAATTTTGTTATTTTTAGTATTTTATCTATAGAGTATCCTTCATTTTTTAATTCTTTTGCTAATGAAATTTTTTCATTATATATTATTATGAAAAAATTTGTATTTCCTTTTTTTTAAAGTTTTTTGTATTTTAAACAAATATAAATTATTAGTATATTATATTCTATATTAAAAATTGAATTAAATTTGTGGTATTAAATATCGTTTATTTTTCTTGCAATAATTTCTTTAGTATTATATATTTATTATAGTTAGGATATGATATTATGAATAAAAAAGGTTTTACTTTAGTAGAATTATTATCTGTTATAGTTTTATTAGGACTTATAATGGGTATTGCTAGTTATGGAGTTATTAGGGCTGGAAATAAAGCTAAAGAAAGAACATTACTTACTAAGATTAAAAATATAGAAAAGGCTGCAGTTCTTTATGGACAGGATCATAAAGAGAATTTTATATCTTCAACAACAGGATTTTGCACAGGTATTACTGATTGCAGATATTATAAAGAATCTATTACTGTATCTACATTACTTGGAACAGATGCTAATGGGAATGGTCCTTATATTAATGCTGATGACGAAAGTAATAAGATTTTAAATCCTACTGATGATAAAAAAAATATGAATAATTGTAAAATACAAATATATGAAAAGTATGGAAAAATATATGCGGTTTATGAAAGTAAAAATAAAGACTTAGATAATGAAAATACTAAATGTTGGAAATAAGGTGCTATATGAAGAAAAATGGTTTTACTTTAGTTGAGTTATTATCTGTTCTGGTTTTAATTTCATTACTTATGGGAATTGCAATACCAGGTATAAATAGAATTAGTAAAAATATGAAGACAAAATCTTATAATGAAAAAAAAGAATTAATAGAAAGTGCAGCAGTGTTGTGGGGGCAAGATAATAAAACTTTATTGCAGGCTAATAATGACTGTAAATTGTCAACAGATGAAATAGTATTGTGTTATAAAATAACTGTAGGTAGTTTAATAGAAAATAGTTATTTAGATAGTGATAATAATAGTGGAAAATATATTAATCCATTAGATAATAGTGATATGAAAAATCAATGTGTTTATATTTATAAAAAGAATAAGAGGGTTTACTCATATTTTGTGGGTAATAAAGAATGTGTAAATTTTACTGATGAAAAAATAAATAAACCAAAAGTTATTGCTGGTGATGGGATAGAAAGTGGGGAATGGCATACTTCGGATTTTACACTTAATTTTGAAGTAGATAATGGGGCAAAAACTTATTATGGATTTGATGAATCTAATGTAAATAATGAAGCTACTAATTATTCGGTTAATGGTGAAACTAAATCTAAAATAATATATGTAAAAGCCTGCAAATTAACAACTTGTTCAGAAAATGCAGTTTATGAAATAAAATTAGATAAAAATGCACCAATATTAGATTTTCAAACAAGAAAAGAAAAAACTATTGTAAAATTAAGTGATTCTATTAGTGGAGTTTATGGATATTATAAAAGTGAAACAAAAAAAGAAAATTTGCCGAAAGATAATTTTGAAAAAATTTCTGATTTAACAATAGATTTAGGTAATTCTTCAAATTTATCATATATATATGCATTAGATAATGCTGGCAATATCAAAGAAGAACATTTAAGTAATTATTTGCCAAAAATGACGTTTAGAAAAATTGATGATAGTTTTACTAAATTTGAAATTGTAATAACTAATAATAAGGAAAATTACAGTATAACTAAGAATAATATAAAAGTTCAATTTGAATTTGATGAATCGTATGGGTTTTATGATAATGGTTATGGTAATAATTTAAATTTTAATAATTACTATAGTAAAATTACTTTTGAAAATGCTTTGAAAGAATTTAAAATAAATTATAAATATGATGAAAATTACGGTAAAAAAAAGAATATGGTGGATGTTGGTGATATTACATGCAAGAATAATGAATGTTCTTTTATCATAGATATGGAAGATCAAATTAAAACTTGTTATTCTGATGATAATTGTAAAAATAGGCACTTAGGTTATAAAGCTTATAGCAGTACGGGTACTGATAATTTGTTGAGATTAAATTATTATATAAAAATAAAAAATAATAAAAATGATTTTAATGAAATTAAATTGAATGCTAAACTTAATATGTTTATTTCAGAAAAAGAATTTGATAATACTTGGAAAGATACTGTTGGTTCTTGCCCAAATTCAGAAGTTAATTATATGGATGATTATTATATTTATTATAGTTCATATGATTGTTCTAGTGGTAGAACAAAACAAAAAAGATTTATTTATTATGTTATGAACGATAATGTTGAAAACTTTAATGGTGAACTTTTAAAAAATGGAATAAATTATAATGGAAAAACATATTTGCAAAAAAAATATACATATTTAGAAGATTATATAGATAGAAAAAATGAATGGGAAAAATATGTTTATTCAAATCCATCAAACATAACTATTTCTAACAAATTAAATAACTATGTGATAACTGGGGCTACGCGTAATAATGAGTCTTGGAGTTGGATATTAATTACCAGTAGACAAAAAGGAAGTGATAGAATCTATTATAATCAATTATATTTTAAACCAGAAGTTACATTAATACAAAAATAATTTATACTTATGAAAATTATTAAATAAAAATTTATAATATTATTATAATTCTAATTAAAAATACTTGTATTTTTTAAATTATTCATTTATAATACACTTATACAGAAGAAGAAAGAGTAGTAATAAATTGTTTTTTTAAAGAGAGTTAGTGGACGGTGTAAACTAATAAAAAAAATTTATGAACTTGCTTTTGGATGTAATAGGGTTATTCCTTTAAAAATTATAGAGTATAAAATAAGGTGGTACCACGAGAATTTCGTCCTTTGGGTACTACTTTTTTATTTGGAGGTTTAGTTATGAATTCAGTTATATTATTTGTAATATCTTATGTTGTATTATTTATATTATATTTTGTTTTCTTTTTTCTACTGGGAATAAGAAAGAAAAATATATTAGATAGTATACAAGTACAATTTTTAAAAATAAGATTTGGTTTTAAAGATAAAGATTTAAATAGTAAGAAAATAGGATTACTTATAACATTAATTGATCCATTAATAATTAGTTTAACTGGTACAATAGTTAGTTTACCTAATTGGAATTATATAATTGAATTACTTTTAGGTTTTATACTCTTGGTTGGATTAATATATAGTTTTTATGAAATATTAGGAAGAATTATTAGAAGAAAGGTGAAATAGTTTATGAATTTTAAAGATATAGAAAAAAAGTGGCAGAAATATTGGGAAGATAATAAATGCTTTGAAGCGGTTAATGGAGATAAAAAAGAACCATATTATATTTTGGTTGAATTTCCATATCCATCTGGTAGTGGACTTCACGTTGGACATGTAAGAAGTTATACTGCACAAGATGCTTTGGCTCGTATGAAAAGAATGATGGGATATAATGTTTTATATCCTATGGGATTTGATGCTTTTGGTGCACCTGCAGAAGAATATGCTATAAAAAATCACGTACATCCTAGTGAAGCAGTTAGAATTAATATAGATAATTTTAGAAAACAAATGAAAAGTTTGGGAATGTCATTTGATTGGTCTAGAGAATTTTCTACGACAGATCCTGATTATTATAAGTGGACTCAATGGCAATTTTTACAATTTTACAAACATGGTATGGCTTATAAGGATACTATTCCTGTTAATTGGTGTCCAAAATGTAAAAGTGTATTATCTAATGAAGATTCTGCTGGTGGTGTTTGTGAAAGATGTGGAACAAGCGTCATACAAAAAGAAAAGAGTCAATGGATGCTTAAAATGAGTAGTTATGCTGAAGATTTATTAAAAGGTTTAGATGATACTCATTTTGCTGAAAAAGTAAAGTTAGGACAAATAAATTGGATAGGAAAATCTACTGGTGTTGAGTTAGATGTTAATATAGTTGGTGGTGGTAAATTTAGTGTATTTACTACTTGTATAGAAACTGTATATGGTATTACTTTCTTTGTAATAGCACCGGATGGTAAGTTAATTAAAGAATTAATGCCAAGGGTTCAAAATAAAAAAGAAGTAATGGATTATATAAATGAAACAGCTAAGAAGTCTGATATGGATAGAACAGAACTTAATAAGGGTAAGACTGGTTGTATTTTAGAAGGTATAAAAGCCGTAAATCCAGCAAATGGTAAAGTTGTTCCTGTATTTTTAGGTGATTTTGTTCTTGGAAGTTATGGAACTGGTGCTGTTATGGCTGTTCCAACACATGATGAAAGAGATTTTCTTTATGCTAAAACTCATAATTTGGAAATGATACAAGTTATTGATGGAAAAGATGTTAGTGAACATGCATTTGAAAAAGCAGATTATTTAGGTAAAGGTTGTAAACTTATTAATAGTGAAGAATTTACTGGTTTAACAGTAGAAGAAGCAAAAGAAGCAATTACTAAAAAATTAGAAAAATTGGGAATTGCTAGAAGAGTTAATAATTATAAGATGAGAGATTGGATTTTTTCACGTCAAAGATTTTGGGGAGAACCAATCCCTATAATAAATTGTCCAAAATGTGGTTTTGTTCCAATGGACGAAAAAGATTTACCACTTCTTTTACCTAATGTAACTGAGTATGAACCTACTGATAATGGTGAATCACCACTTGCTAAAATTACTGACTGGGTAAATACTAAATGTCCAAAATGTGGTGGTAATGCAAAAAGAGAAACTGATACAATGCCACAATGGGCAGGTTCTAGCTGGTATTTCTTAAGATTTATGGATCCACATAATAATCATGAATTTGCTTCAATGGACGCTATGAAATATTGGGGTAAAGTAAATTGGTATAATGGTGGAATGGAACATACTGCAAGACATTTGCTTTATGCAAGATTCTGGGTACAAATGCTTTATAATTTTGGATTAGTTCCTAATAAAGAAATGATTGATACTAGAGTAAGTCATGGTATGATTTTAGGTAGCGATAATCAAAAAATGAGTAAAAGCAAAGGTAATGTAATAAATCCAGATGATATAATAAACGAATATGGTGCTGATACTTTAAGAACATATGAAATGTTTATGGGAGATTATGAACAAGATGCTCCATGGAGTACTGATTCTTTAAAGGGCTGTAAACGTTTTATAGATAGAGTTATTAGATTAAAAGATAAAGTAGTAGATAGTGATGAATATACTAAAGAATTAGAAATGCTACAAAATCAATCAATTAAAAAGATTGAAAATGATTTACAAACTTTAAGATTTAATACTGCAGTATCTCAATTAATGATACTAACTAATGCTTATGACACTAAAGAAACCATTACTAAAAAAGATTATAGATTATTATTAATTTTATTTAATCCAATTGCGCCTCATATAACAGAAGAGTTAAATGAAAGTTTAGGCTATGATAAAATAGTTAATACTCCTTGGCCAAAATATGATGAGACAAAATTAGTTAGTAGTGAAGTTGAAATTGGTGTACAAGTTAATGGTAAATTAAGAGGTTCTATAAAAGTCAATGATGAGATGAATGAAGATGATATGATTAAACTTGCTAAAGAAAATGAAAACGTTAAAAGATTTATTGATGGAAAAGAAATAGTTAAGACAATAGTAATAAAAAAACGTATTGTTAATATTGTAGTTAGGTAGAGTTATGGGAAAAGATAAAAGAGTTAGAAATATTAGTGGTTTAAATCAAATTATGATAGATATAAAACCAAAAAGATGTGATAGTGATGTTTATATTAATCAAAAAATTGATGTAACTAATTTATGTGATTATATGACTAAAGCTAAAAAGAAAAATAGTGATTTAACTTATTTTCACGCTTTTGTTACTGCACTTGGTAAAACGTTTTATAATAGGAAAAAACTAAATTATTATGTTAGAAATAGACATCTTTATGAACATAAAGATATAGTAATATCTTTTGTTGCTAAAATATTTTTTGACGATAAAAGTGAGGAAGTAATGTTGCTTGTTCCAATAAATGAAGATGACAATATATTTACTATAAGTGATAAAATAAAAAGTAAAGTAGAAAAGTTGAGAAATAAGAATAAAGATTTTGATAAAAAGGGTGCAAATAATGCTATTATTATACTTGGAAAACTTCCTAATATTTTAAGAATTCCAATTGTTGGAATTTTGAAATTATTTGATAAGTGGGGTATTTTACCTAGTTCTTTAATGGAAGATAACTTATATTATAGTTCAGTTATAGTATCTAATTTAGGTTCTATAAAATGTGGTGCAATATATCATAATATAACTGATTTTGGAACTTGTTCTGGAATAATAACTATTGGTGAAATAAAAGAAGAAGAAGTTATTATAGACGGTAAAAAAGTTATAAGAAAATTTTGTGAATTTGGTGTTAATTTAGATGAAAGAATAGCGGATGGATATTATTTTGTTAAGTCATTAAAATTATTAGAATATATTTTAAATAATCCAAAATTGTTAGAAAATAATTGTGGTGAAGTAATAAAAGTAGTTGAAACACATTAAAAAAGATCAATTTAAATTGATCTTTTTTTATATTACAATAGCAATTAAATTGTTTGAACCTTTATTTACTATTTTTGTAGCAGTTGTAGATAATTTATAACGTGTACTTTCTGGCATCATAGATAATTTTGCTTGAATACCTTCTTTTACTATTTCATCTAAACTTCTACCAAATATTTCACTTTTCCAAATATTTGATGGTTCAGTTTCGTAATCTTTCATAATATAGTCTATTAATTCTTTACTTTGTAGTTCTGTACCAATAATTGGTTCGAAAGAACTTTCAACATCTACTTTTAATAAGTGAATACTTGATGCAACAGCTTTTAATTTTACTCCATATCTTGAACCTTGTTTAATTATTTCTGGAGTTTCAAGTTTCATATCTTTTAAACTAGGATATACTATTCCATATCCAGTATTTTTAGCCATTTTAATTGCATTTTTTATACTTTCTGTTTCTTCTCTGTTACTAGAGTAGTCAGAGAATATTTTTATTAAACCTGCTTTAGATAAGTCAACGTCACCCATAATACTTTTTAGTACGTTATTATATAATTCATCACTACTATTTAAAGTAATTGTTACTATTCCTTTACCACTATCTAAGTTACTAATATAAGCGTCTGTTATGTATTCACTATCTTTAAAATTAGTTGTGATATTATCAACGTCTTTTACTTTTTCTATATTATTAACACATTCTTTTATTTTATCTAAATAATGTTTTTTAACTATATTGTCTTTATTTAAAACGTGAATCCACTCTGGAATGTTTATAGTAACGTCATTTATTGGGAATTCATATAATGCACTTCTTAAAATATTTGTCATATCTATGTCATTCATATTTAATACGTCCATAGGAATAACCGGTACATTATAATTATTTTCTAATTCATTTTTAATATTTACTGTAGCATCACTATTTGGATGTGTACTGTTTAGTACAACTATAAATGGTTTATTAATTGATTTTAATTCTGTAATAACTTTTTCTTCACTTTCTAAGTAGTCATTTCTTCCTAGTGTTCCAATAGAGCCATCTGTAGTAACTACAATACCAATAGTTGCGTGATCTTTAATAACTTTTTCAGTTCCTATTTCTGCTGCTTCTATAAATGGTATTTCTTCTTCATACCAAGGAGTTTTTACTAATCTAGGATTACCTAATTCATCTTGAAAACCTGTTGCACCGTTACTAACATAACCTACACAGTCAATAAGTTTTATTTGAGTAACTAATTCATCTATTTTAATGTCAGCACCATTTGATGGTACAAATTTAGGCTCAGTAGTCATAATTGTTTTGCCTTGAGCTGTTTGAGGGATTTCATCTAAACATATTTTTTTATCATTTTCATCTTTTATATTTGGAATAACTAAATTTTCAATAACTTTTTTAATAAATGTACTTTTTCCAGTTCTAACAGCTCCAACCACACCTAGAAAAATACATCCATTACCATATGTAGAAATATTTTCTATAATCTCTTTCTTTTCCATAAGTCACTAACCTTTCAATGAATAATATGTTCTATAGTTAAATTTATTCAAAAAAAATACAAGAACTATTTATTATTCTTGTAAGTTTGTTTTAATATTTTTCTTTTTTCTTTTCTTTCTTTTAATCTTTTCTTTTTTTCTTGTTTTTCTTTAGAAGTGTATCTATCCATATAATCTTTTATCATAATCTTTATAAAGTCATATAATTCTTTTTGATAATCTTCTATTTCTATAGTAAGTATTTTTTTAAATAATATCATTAAAGTATGTTCATTAATATTGATATCTGTTTTTGTTAAATTATTTTCTTCATATAAATATATTGAATCTATTTTAGCACAACAAAATTTAGTATCGTTTAAAATTGAATATGGCATATATAAATGATTTTTAGAAATTATTTTATTATATGTACCTCTTGTAGCATTTGTTACTGGTACAGTAGCATAGTATAATTTATTATTTTCTTCATAATTAAATAATACTATTGATAATCTATTTTGTTTATTATCTTTAAAATTTACTTTATTAACCATTGTTTTTTCTTGCATAACAACGTCTCCTGGTTTAAACATAAAAATCAACTCCTGTGCGTTTTGTATTATATTACAGAAATATATTTATTTCAATATAAAATTCGACAAATTATTTAAATATTTTATTTTATTATATTATTGGTGATTTTATGAAAAAACTTATAAAATTATTAGTAATTTTTATATTAGGAATATTTAGTGGATATTATATATGTCAAAATAATCCTTTAAAAGTATTTGATAACAGTTATAAAGCGTTTCAAGTAGGAGTATATACTTCAATAGATGCTGCTAATACCTATAAAAGTAAATATAAAGATGCAATAGTAATAAAAGATAATGAATTATATAGAGTATATGTTTCTATATTAAGAAACGATAATAATATAGAAGCTATGAGTAAATATTTAAATAAAAATAACATTGATTTTTATATAAAAGATATTAATATAGAAAATAAAGAATTAGATAAAGAATTAAATAGTTATGAAAATGTTATGGATACTAATAATGAAGTAGTATTTTTAAGTATTAATAAAATGATTATAGAAAAGTATGAGGAAAGTATATGAAATTAAAAGAATTACCTAAAACAGAATTACCTAGAGAAAGATTAGTAAATGTTGGAGAAAGTAAATTAACTAATGAAGAATTATTATCAATAATATTAAGAACTGGTAGTAAAAATAATTCAGTAAAAGATGTTAGCAATAACATATTAAGTACTATAAATAATATTAATGAACTTAATGATATTACATTAGAAGAATTAAGTAAAATAAAGGGTGTAGGTTTGGTAAAAGCTATTAGTATTAAAGCAAGTATTGAACTTGGTAAGAGAGTAAGTAATGTTAATATAGTTAATATGATGATGTTAAATAATAGTGATGTAGTACATGAAACGTTTAAACAAGTATTTATAGGTTTAAAACAAGAAAAATTATTAGCAGTATATTTAGATAATAAAAAAAGATTAATTAGTTATAAAGTAATAAGTATAGGTACTAAAGATGAAACTATATTTCATCCAAGAGAAATTATATATAATGCAATTAAATGTAATGCAAGCGCTTTAATTATTATACATAATCATCCATCTGGAATAATTATACCTAGTAAAAAAGATATAGAAATGACTAATATATTAATTAATTCTTGTAATATAGTTGGTATACCTTTATTAGATCATTTAATTACTAATACTAAAAATTATTATAGTTTTTTTAAGGAGAATAGTATATGAAGCGAATAGGTATATACGTTATTATATTTATTTTTGTTATATTATTTAGAGATAATATATGTTTCTTTTATGGAAATGTATTAGGTGTATTTAAATTAGATAATAAATATAGTGATGGTGTTATAAAATTAAAAGATGAAAAAATAGAATATTTAGAAAATGAAATAGATAATATAAATGATTTTAGTAAAAATTTATATAGAATAGATTATAAGTATAAAGTTTCTAAAATTATTTATAAAGAAACTTACAATATGGGTAAATATAAAGTACAGTATGGTAAAAGTGATGGATTATTAGATGGTATGGGAGTTACTAATGAAAAAGGTTTTATTGGTAAGTTAACTAATGTAATGGAACATACTAGTGAATTAACTACGTTAAAAGATTTAAAAGATGTTAGTGTAGTTGTTAATAATAGTTATGGTAAATTAAATTATGATTATGAAACAGAAAACTTTATAATATCTGATATTAGTAATTATGATAAGATTAGAATTAATGATGAAGTATATACTAGTGGATATGGTACTATAAAAGAAAAACTTTATATAGGAAAGGTAATTAAAGTAAATGAACAAGATATTTCTAAAAATGTTATAGTTAAGACAGAAGTGGATTTTAATAATTTAAATTATGTTTTAATAGTTGGTGATAATTTATGATATTATTATTTGATAATCTAGTTAATAACTATATAAATATAATTTCTTGTTTAATAATACTTTATGTTTTTTATTTAAATAAATATAGTTTTTTAAATTTATTTATTATTGATACTTTATTAAATATGATTCCTTATATAAGTATAATTATTTTAATTTTATTTTATTTAAATAAATTTATATTTAAAAGATTAATAAATAATAATATTAATAAATTTGTTTTAAGTATATTATATTATTTTATATTTATAAGTTTATTATATTTATTAAATAATTATAATTTTAATTATTTATATTATATTGTATCTAATTTATTTTCTATTATATTAAATATTATTATATATTTTATATTTATTTTTTATAAGAATAGTTGATTTTAAATGAAGTTAGTTGTTGAAAAAAATGTATATATATTATATAATACTAGTAAGTTAAAGGATGGTAGTAGTAAAATGGTGAGTTCAAGTATTGTTAATGCGGATAATCAAAGTATAGCAGGAGTTTTTAATAAATATAACAATGCAGTTAATAATTTGACAGAAACAATATGGAACGGTTTGTCAAAAGAAAATTTCGTGAATCTTGCTTTCGCTTTTGTGAGTGAGTTTTCTGACCCAATATCACAACAATTGCAGTTATTAAGTGTTACAACTGAATTATATCAAGAATACATTCAAAAAAAAGAATCTAAAAATATAGCACAATCGAATTATGACACAGCAATCATAGATAACAATTCAGAAAAAATTGCACAATATTCTAATCAAATTAAACTTTTTTCCCAAGAAGTGGAAAATTTAAAACAAAGAATAGAAGCAAATATAAACGAAATAATTAAGTATAAAATAAAAACTGAAACTAAGTATGATTTTATCAATTATTATCAATACAATTATAAAAATTCATTTGATTATGGAGAAACAATTTCGAGTGCAGGATGTGGGCCAACATCAATGGCAATGGTTTTAACATATTTAACGGGAGAAAAAATTGAACCACCAACTACAGCTGAATATGCGTTAAATTCTTCTCATAGGTATAGAGTAAAGGGAAATGGTATTTCATGGGAATATTTTAATGCTATTTCAAAAGAATATAAAATTGATTGCAAGCAAACAGGTGTTACAGGAAAAAATATTGTTGATAGTTTAAACAATGGAGAAACAATCATAATGTCTATGAAACCTGGACATTTTACAGCTAATGGTCATTTTATTGTTTTAAATGGCATTACTGATCAGGGAAAGATTAAAGTAGCAGATCCAAATAGTGAAATACGTTCAAAACAAGAATGGGATCTTAATGTATTTGAAGTTGAAGGTGCACAAATGTGGAGTTTTAAATAGTGAAGGAGTATTAATTATGCAGACTGATGACAAATTATTAAAAATGATAAAAACTTTAAATAATCATTTACATGCAAGCAATATATACGTACCTATTTTAGAAAATTTTGAATTAGAACATCTGGCTAAAGTTCCAAATTGTATTTTTGTTGCTAAAAATAATAATGGTTTTATAGAAGAGTTATTTATTGAACCTTTAATTGATTTAAATGAATCTTTAGAAAATGTAATAAATAAAATTCAAAATGAAACAACCGAATATTTAACATCTAAGAATATTAAAACAAATGTTAATTATTTTAATGATTACAAAAATGATACTTTTAATTTTAAAATATACGTTAGAAATGTTTTTTTAGATAATAAAATGATTAGGAAATTTGATGTGTTTTTTTTGGATAATAGGTGTAATGACTTGTACAAATTATCATTGTCAAATGGTCCTATAAAATTGGATAAATTGGATAAGTGTGAAGATATTATTTCGCTAAATTTATTCAACATGTTAAAATTAATCTTAGATAATATAAAATATAACGTTCAAAATCAATTTATATAACTATTTTAACTTTATGTCATATAATTTAGTGGAGGGTTATATGAACTTAAATGATGATTTTTTTGGTAAAGTAAAAAATAAAACTAATGTTGATAAAGATACTTTAGTAGATTTAGCCAAAAGATTAAATGAAAATAATATGAAAGATGAAAAGGTTTTAAAAAGTATAATTAGAGATTTATCTAAGATAACTGGTAAGAGTGTTAGTTTAGAAAAAGAACAAAAAATAATAGATACTATTAAAAATGATAAAGTACCAAAAAATATTGATAAATTTTTTTGAGATAGAAATATCTCTTTTTAATTTAAGATTTGATAATAATGTTTAAATATTATATTTTGTTAAATGTTGACAAAGAATAAATATTTAGTATAATAGTTATATAAATTGATTATTTGGGACAATAATAATGTTTTATTTATAGAGAGTTGATGGTTGGTGAAAATCAATAATATAAGTTATTTAATCTACCCAATAGAGTGATTAATCATCACCGGTTAAAACCGTTATATTAATTAAGTTAATAAAAGGATGGTACCGCATTTTATGCTCCTTGTACTATTCTTTTTTATTTTAGAAAGAGGGATAATATGATAGATATTAAATTAATAAGAGAAAATAAAGACTTAGTTAAAGATAATATTAAGAAGAAGTTTCAAGATGAAAAGTTAGGACTTGTAGATGAAATATATGAGTTAGATAAAGAATATAGAAATGTTAAACTTAATATGGATGAAAAAAGAGCTTATAAGAATAAATTAAGTGGAGAAATAGGTTCTTTAATGCGTGATAAAAAAGTTGATGAAGCTAATAAGATTAAAAGTGAAGTATCAAGTATGAATGATGAAATAGAAAATCTTACTAAAAGGGAAGAAGAATTATCTAAAATAATAAAAGAAAAGATGATGGTTATTCCTAATATAATTTCTGATACTGTTCCTATTGGAAAAGATGATTCAGAAAATGTAGAATTAAAAAAATTTGGTGAACCAGTTGTACCAAGTTATGAAATTCCATATCATGCTGATATATTAGAAAAATTTAATGGATTAGATAAAGATGCTAGTGGTAGAACTAGTGGTAATGGTTTTTATTATTTAATGGGAGATGCTGCAAGACTAAGTAGTGCTATGTTAAGTTATGCTAGAGATTTTATGATTGCTAAAGGTTTCACATACTGTATACCACCATTTATGATAAGAAGTGATGTAGTAACTGGTGTAATGTCTTTCTCTGAAATGGACGCTATGATGTATAAGATAGAAGGAGAAGATTTGTATTTAATAGGAACTAGTGAACATTCTATGATTGGTAAATTTAAAGATCAAATTATAAAACCTGAAAGTTTACCAATTACTATGACATCATATAGTCCTTGTTTTAGAAAAGAAGTTGGTGCACATGGTATAGAAGAAAGAGGTATATATAGAGTTCATCAATTTGAAAAACAAGAAATGATAGTTTTATGTGAACCTGAAGATAGTGAGTCTTGGTATGAAAAGATGTGGCAATATACTGTCAAATTATTTAGAAATTTAGATATCCCAGTTAGACAACTTGAATGTTGTAGTGGGGACTTAGCTGATTTAAAATATAAGTCATGTGATATTGAAGCATGGAGTCCTAGACAACAAAAATATTTTGAAGTAGGTTCTTGTTCTAATTTAACTGATGCTCAAGCTAGAAGATTGGGTATACGTGTTAAAAGTGATAAGGGTAACTATTATTTACATACTTTAAATAATACAGTGTTAGCTAGTACTAGAGCATTAATTGCCCTTTTAGAAAATAATTATAATGAAGATGGAAGTGTAAATATTCCAGTAGCTTTACGACCTTATATGGGTGGAAAGGAAAAAATTATTCCAATTAAGTAGGTAATATGGAAAATAAAGAAATTTTTGATGAACTTATAAATGATAATAATTTAAGATATTTTTATCACGTTACAAATCAAGATTGTGATTCAATATTAGAAGAAGGTTTTTATATGATTGATAAAGAATTATATAAAACTATGATAGAAGTACCTACTGAATTAAAAGATGATCCTCTTTTATACGTAGAAAAAGAAAAAGGTATGAAAAGTTCTTATAGAGAAAATGGAAATATTATTATTTTTGGTATAGATAAAGATGAGATAGATTATTTTGTTAGAGAGTGTGATTATATTCCTTTTAATTGGAATAATGATTTTCCTCCAAATTATTATATATCACCGGATTATATATTAGGTTATATATCTAATTTAGAGAAAAGTTTTATATTAAATGAAAGTTATAAGTATAATGATTCTTTATATTTATAACTCTTTTTTTTTAATTAAAAATAATGTATAATTTATTTTGGTGATGTTATGAAAACTATAGATTTTCAAGAATATAAAATACTAGATACTAGAAATGGTATGAAATTAGAAAATTGGAATGGTGTTAAATTATTAAGACCAGATCCACAAATTATTTGGACTAAGGAGAAAAAAGATATATATAGTAATGTAGATGCAAAATATATTAGAAGTAATAAGGGCGGTGGAGAATGGCAAATTTTTAATAAAAATATGCCTTCTGTATTTCAAATTCATTATGATGATTTAACTTTTAATTTAAAACTTATGGGTTTTAAACATACTGGTATATTTCCTGAACAAGCGTATAATTGGACTATGCTTAGAAGTATAATTTCTAAAAGAAAAAATGTTAAGGTGTTAAATCTTTTTGCATATACAGGGGCTGCTAGTATTGCTTGTTTAAAAGAAGGAGCAAATGTTGTACATGTTGATTCATCTCGTGGTATGGTTGATTGGGCTAAAGAAAATGTAAAATCTTCTAATTTAGAAGATAAACCAATTAGATTTATTGTAGATGATGTAGTTAAATTTGTTGAAAGAGAAATTAGACGAGGGAATAAATATGATATTATTTTAATGGATCCACCTTCTTTTGGAAGAGGTGCTAATAAAGAAATTTGGAATATAGAAAATGATTTATTTGATTTGGTAAAAAAATGTTGTGATTTATTAAGTGATGATCCATTATTATTTTTAATTAATTCATATACTACTGGTTTGTCTATGACAGTTTTAGAAAATATATTAAAATTAACTGTAGGTAAAAAATATGATGGACATATTACTAGTGATGAGTTAGGTATAAAAGAAAATGATAGTGATATTATTTTACCTTGTGGAATTTATGCTCGTTGGGAAAAAGAAAAATATGATTAAAAATATTTTTTAATATAACTTTATTCGACAATTTGTGTAGAAAGCATATGTTAGCATAACGAACTTGAACATTTATTATTTATGTCTTGCCTTTTATATTTTTTAGTATGAGAGGTGGTAATTTATGAAGCTTAAAACTTTTTTTATAAAGTTTTTAGATAGATTAATTATTATTTTATTAATCATTATTATTCTATTCTTCCTACAGAAAATATAGGGCGTTTTGGTTAATAAAAAAAGACATAGTACTTAAATAAGTACAAATGTCAGAACCAAAAAGGTAAGGCATTTAGTAATAAATGTTCTACCTAATATAAGTTTATCATAAAGTACTTGAAAAGTGTACTTTTTTTTGTTATATTTTTATTAGGGTAGTAAACTACTCATACTACTCATAAAATAAAGAAATCTATTTATTACTAAAAGATTATATCTTTCTTCCAACTCCAATTATGTTGGGGGGGGGGTATAAAAAAAGATATAATCTTTTCGTGTTTAGGAAGGTGAGATACAATGAATAGAAAACAGAAAATAATAATAAGCGTAACAGGAATATTTATAGTATTATTAATACTTGTAGGTTTAACTTATGCATACTTTTTAACTAGAATACAAGGAAATACTAATACTAAATCTATAAGTGTTACAACAGCAAATTTAATATTAGAATATGCAGACGTTAATGATGAATTAATAACAGATAGTAAAGTAGTACCAGGTAAAAGTTGGACAAAAACATTTGTTGCAACTAATAAAGGTAAT
>CAKOJI010000023.1 GCA_934089255.1 uncultured Bacilli bacterium
TCTAAATCATTATTTAATAAATTCAAAACTATATCACTTTTTAAATTTAGTGACTCAAATTCTGCTTGTCTTTCTTCTGGTGTTTGATTTTTATTCCCATATCCCAAATCATCTTCATTTTTCAAAAAGCAATAATAAGAAATTCTGTATTTATCAAACAAATCACATATTTTTAATATATTTTCTTTATTTCTACTTCTTCCTGCTATAAAAAACTCGTATTTATTCTTCATAATCATTCTCCTAACTTACTATTTATTTCTTCTTCATTTGAATAATTTTTTGATATGCCATTCTTTCGCTAACTCTAATTGTTTTGATACGTTCTAATAATTCACCAAAATATTTTGTATCATATTTATTTCAATTTATAAAACGTTCATCATTTAAAGCAAAACCTTTTGTCATATACTCTTTTAAAATTTTAGTTGATTAAATTCTAAATTCTGTTGCCTTTTTGGAATTGATTCTATAACTAACTGCAATTATAGCATCTAAACTATAAATAGTTGTATTATATTTTTTTCTTCGTTAGTTTACCTTGTTTTATTCTCATTAACACACTGTGCCATGTTTGAACTAATTGCACAAGTTATAGAATCAATAAATTCATCAGTTCTAGTATAAACACCATTTGTCAATATACCATTAGTACCATATTGACTAACTTCTTCATCTGTACTAGACATATAATTTGCAACAACATTCGATAATCTTTGATTTTTTGAAACTTTTTTTATTACTTCATCAGGAATACGAACTTTTGCACTGCAACCATAATAATAATCATTTTTAGTTTTATCATATATAACTGTCCAACCACACAAAAAAGTTCCATAACTTGTAGGAGAAAGTATTCCTTCCATAGCAACATATAAATCCCCATCATTACATTTACTCAATGCATCATTAATTCTATTTATACAACCACAAATACCTTCATCATCACCAGATGGAGTAACAGAAACTAAAGATTCAGTCTCATAAGACACAATTTCAAATTGTATAAAAAATCTTTTCATAACATATTTAACAGCATCATTTTTTGCTTTGTTTTTCGAACATACTACTATTTTCATTGTTACCTCACTATTAAATTTTCTTAATATTTTAATAAATAAGATGTTTTTATCTTCATTTAATTTTTCCAAACATCAAATACAATATCAATTATCCTACAATATCTAATTTTTCATATATTTTATAAAAAATTAATATAGTATAATCATATTCTATTACTTACACATTTATTAAATTAACTGGTATATTCTCTAATAACTAATTCAATATTGAACTATTATTTATTACTTTGCCACCCCTATATTACTTAACGGAAATATAACCAACTTAGTTGTACCCATAATATCACTCTTTTTTACAGGTCCTATTATTCTACTATCCATAGAATCACTTCTATTATCCCCCATAACAAAATAATAACCTTTAGGAACCTTTACAGGGTCAAAATCTTCAGTATTATTCTTATAATATGGATCATCAACAACCTTTTCATTAATATATAATTTTCCATCTTTATAACTAATTACTTCACTAGGTAAACCAATAACTCTTTTTATTAAATAAGATTTATCTGTTTTAATAACTACTATTTGAAATCTTTTTATATCACTAAATTTCATACCTATTTTATTTAATATCATTGTATCACCATTTTGTAAAGTACTTGTCATACTAGTACCATTAACAACAACTGGAGTAACTAAAAACGTTCTAATTAACACAACAACCAATATGATAATTGCATATGGAACTAACTCTTTTAATGAATCCTTATAAGTATGTTTCTTTGTATTTTCCATTAATATCACCCATTAAATTATACTAAAAAAAGTACTAAATTAAAAGTACTTTATTTTATATCATCTAATTTAACACTAACCAATTTAGATACTCCACTTTCCTGCATTGTTATACCATATAAAGTATTAGCATATTCCATAGTACGTTTTTTATGTGTTATTATAATAAACTCTGTTTTATCTTTATAATCAGATATATAATTACCAAACATATCAACGTTTGCTTCATCAAGTGCTGCTTCTACCTCATCTAGTATACAAAACGGTACATATCTTATATTAAGTATTGCAAACAATAATGCTATTGCTGTTAAAGTCTTTTCTCCACCAGACAACAAATTAATGCTTTTTAAAGTCTTACCTGGAGGGCACGCTGTTATATCTACTCCAGTATTTAACAAATCATCAGGATCTGTCAAATGAAGTTCACCTGTTCCACCTTTAAACAACTTTTTAAATACTTTATTAAATTCTATATTAACCTTATTAAATGTATCTATAAATCGTTCTTTCATTTTTTCATCTAACTCATCAATAACTTCCATTAAATTATTTATAGAATTTACTAAATCTAATTTTTGATTAGTCAAGAATTCAAATCTTTCATTAATTCTATCATATTCATCTATACTACCCAAATTTATATCAGGTAAAAGAGATAATTCTCTTTTAATAACATTTAATCTACTAGTACTCATCTTTATATCTATATCAAGATCATAATTCTTTATAGCATATTCATAAGTAATATGATATTCTTCATTTAACTTAATTAAATTATTATCCATTTTAATTTCATATCTACTTAATTCTACTTCATTATCTTTTAAAGAATTAATAAGTTTATTATAATTACTATTAATTTTTCTATTATTTAATTCTAATTCATTTATTTCTACTAATATATCATTAGAATCACTCTTTAACTTATTAATGTCATTTTCTAATATTTCTTTATCACTATTTAATTTATAATATTTTTCTAATAAAGTTTCTATATTTTTATCAATACTATTAGACATAATATTATTATTACCATCTATTTCATTTGTTATATTATTTAATTCTTTAATATAATTATCTTTATCTTTTATTTTAATTTCTACTTGATTAACTATATTATTATAATTATTATTTATAATACTTTTTTCTCTATTTAAATTATTTAATAATTCATCTAATTTATTCTTTTTATCTAATAAATTTTCTATATCATTTTCATTTAAAACTAATTCATGTTTCTTACTTTCTAACTCAAACTTATCAAGTAATATACTATTACTTTGTTTTATAGAACCACCAGTAATAGAACCTCCGGTATGTAATATATCTCCTTCTAAAGTAACAATTCTATATGAATAATTTATTTTTTTACCTATAATATTCATATTATCTATATTATCTACTACTATTACATTACCTAATAAATTTTTAATAATATTACTATATTTATTATCATATTCTACTAAATTATCTAACGTATTAATAAAGCCATCTAAATTATTTAAAGTTTTAAGTATATCATTTGGTATAAATTTTGGTTTAATAACATTAATTGGATAAAAAGTACATCTACCCAATTTATTTGATTTTAAATATTCTATTGCATTCTTAGCTGCCACTTCATTATCAACTACAATAACATTAGTATTATATCCTAAAGCTATGTTTATTGCATCTTTATAAATTATATCAGTATTAATAATATTACCTACTATATTATGTATTCCTTTTAAAGATTTACTATTTAATATATTTTTTACACTATTTGGTATATTAGATTCATTCATTATATTATTTTCTAATATATTTATTTTATTTTTTAATTCTAATACACTAATATTCTTATTATTTAATTTAGTAACTGTTTCTGCTTCTTTATTAGTATTAATACTTATATTATTATTAATATCATCTAACTTATTTTTTATATTTAATTTATCTTTATTCAAACTATCTATTTCATGTTCTAAAACACTAATATTCTTACTTATATTTAATTCTTTTTCTTTTAATAAAACAATATTATCTTGTAACTTTATATCATCTACTTCAAATTTTTTTCTTTCAAGCATTACTTGTCTATCACGTTCTACTTCACTAACATTTTTATTTAATAATATTAACTTTTCTTGTAATTCATTTATTTTAGTATCTATATTAGTTTTCTTTAATTTTAATTCTTCTATCTTACTTGAATCTGTAGTTGTAGATGTATCTATTAAATTTATTTCTTCGTTTAATTTATCAATATTATTTTTTAAAGTAGTAATTTTTTCTTCACTAGATTTTAAATCTATAGAAGTTAATACAATATCTAACTCATCATATTCTTTTTTTAATTCTTTATATTTTATAGCATCATCTTTTTGTTTTTTTAAAGGTTCTAAATTAGTTGATAGTTCTTTTATAACTAAATCTACTTTATCTATATTATCATTTGCTTTTTCTATTTTTCTTAATGTCTCTTCTTTATGTTTTTTATATTTTAAAACACCAGCGGCTTCTTCTATTATTTGTCTTCTATCACTAACTTTACCACTTAATATTTCACTTATCTTTCCTTGTGAAATTATACTAAATGAGTTAGTACTTGTTCCACTATCTATAAATAATTCTGTAATATCTTTTAATCTAACTTTTGTGTTATTTATATAATATTCGTTTTCTCCACTAATATAAACTACTCTTTTTATTTCTACAGATTCAAATTCACTATTTAAATAATGATCTGTATTATCAAAAGTTAAACTAACCCAAGCTCTTGTCATAGGTTTTCTTGAGTTACTTCCCTGAAATATTACATCTGTCATATTTTGTGTACCACGTAAATTTTTAATAGATTGTTCTCCTAAAACCCATTTAACAGCATCAACTATATTTGATTTACCAGACCCATTAGGGCCTACTATTCCAGTAATTCCATCATTTATATTTATTTCTATTTTATCTGCAAATGATTTAAAACCATGTGCTTTTATACTTACTAACTTCATTATTTTGCCGCCTTTTTAATTGCATCCTTCGCTGCATTTTGTTCTGCTTCTTTTTTACTTTTTCCAACACCAGTTCCAAAAACTATATTATCTACTAATACATTAATTTTAAATGTTTTATCGTGTGCTGGACCAGTCTCACTAACTAATACATATTCTAAAGATTTTTTTTCAGTTTGAACCATTTCTTGTAAATGAGATTTATAGTCACTTAAAAATACTTTTTTTTCTAAAATATAAGGAATAACAATTTTATATACATAGTCTCTTGCAACATCATACCCTTTATCTAAATATATAACTGCTAAAACTGCCTCAAATATATCAGCAATAATAGTTTCATTTAAAGATAGTATTCCGTGTCCTACTTTTATATAAGGAATTAATCCTATTTTTTTAGAATATTCAAACAAAGCAGCCTCACAGACATAACTAGCTCTTGTTTTACTCATATCTCCTTCAGATAAATGAGCATTTTTATAAAAATATTCACTCATAATAAGTTGTAATACTGCATCACCTAAAAATTCTAATCTTTCATAGTTTTCTCCACCAAATTCATTAGAATAACTAGAATGAGTTAAAGCTGTATATAAAAGTTCTTTATTATTAATATCTATTCCCATATCTCTTAAAAATTTCATATTGTTTCACCATATTAATTGTATCAAAAAAAAAGGCTTTTAACAAGCAATTAGGATTACAAATACCTTATATAACTATTAATTACTAAAGCCTTAAAGTCATCATCTTTAGTTTCATTATTTAATATATCATAACATATAGCATTTAATTTATCTTTTAATATTAATTTTTCTTCATAATCTAATACATTAATTTTTTTCTTAATATTACTATCTACTAAATCTATATAATAATCTAATAATTTAAATAATTCATTATTCTTTTTAGAATTATCATTATATACCTTATCTATTTCAGGCATTACATTAGTAATAGTACTTATTAAATTACTATTTAACATAATATCATCTATTCTTTTAGAAATTAAATTAATATATTTATTAATATATACATTTTTATTTATTAAATTTAATTCTATTATATAACATTCTAATAAAGATATTATATCAGTATTAAATAATTTATTATTAAAACTATTATCTAAATTATTTAACCAAATATTAATAGAACTATTTTCACTTTTTAAATTATTAATTAAAAACTTATTATTTTCTATATCATTTATTATATTAGAAGCAATTAAACTATCTTCATTATCAAACATATTATCATTATTTAAATCTTTAGTTTTTATCTTATCATATAAATATTCATTAGTTTTATTTAAATCTTCTATTTTAATTTTTATATCATTTTGTTTTTCATGTAAAGTAGAGATAAGATTTGCTAAATCAGATAAACTAATATTTTTTAAAACATTATTTATTATATTATTAATATAACTAACTAAAGAACTTACTAATTTATCACTAGGATCCGTAAATAATAGTTCTATTTGTATAATTATTAAATCTTCTATACTAGAATTATCTAATTTTTTCTTTATATATTCTATAACACTAGTATCAGCATTTTTATGTATTAAATAATAATTAACCATACTAACTATATTATTCATAAAATCCCTCTTATTCTTTCTAAATTATATCAAACAATTAAAAAAAAATAAAGTGTTAATATTTCACTTTATAATTTATCTGGAACTTTTATACCTAATATATTTAATAAATACATATTAGTTTCATAAACTAAGTTAGTTAAAGTTATATAACTTTCTTTACTTTCTAAGTCATTTTCATTATTTACATTAACATTAGAATAAAAAGCATTATAACTATTAGTTAATTTATATAAGTACTCACATATGTCATTTAAACTTCTCTCATTAAATGATTTAATCATAACATTTTTTAAATTAAGTAAATTTAAAATAATATTTCTTTCTTCAACAGTACTTATTTTTATATATCTATTAGGTTTTATATCACACTTATTAATTAAAGATTTCATTCTTACAGTATTATATAGTAGGTATGGTCCAGTTTTACCATTTATATCACTAAATTTTATTGGATCAAAAACATAATCTGTACTTCTGTGTGGTAATAAATCTCCGTATTTTATAGCAGCAATAGCAAGATCTAATGCAACGCTTTCTTTATTTTCTTCTTTTATATTATCTTTTATTACTTTTTTTGTTTCATTCTTAACTAAATCAATTAAACTATTTAAACTCATTACTCCACCGTCACGAGTTTTAAATGGTTTTCCGTCCGGACCATTCATAGTACCAAAACCAAACCATTCTAAACTAATATCTTTTGGAATAATATTGGTTTTATAAGCAGCTCTAAACGCTTCAATAAAATGTAATTCTTGTCTAATATCTGTTAAATAAAACATCTTATTAAATTTAAATCTTTTTATTCTAGAATAAAGAGTTGCAAGTTCTGTGGTGTCATATAAAACACCACCATTACTTTTAATTAATATTACTGGAGGTATTTCTCTAGTATCAGTATCTTCTTTAACATTAATTACTGTCGCACCATTACTTATTTCAGTATAATTATTATTAATTAAATAATCTAAAAGTGGTTTAATATAAGGATCTGCATCATATTCACCTTCCCATATATCGAATGTTGCACCAAGCAATGTATAAATTTTTTTAATATCATCAACTGATAATTTATAAAAAGTTTTCCATAAATCGTATATACCTTTTTCTCTTCTTTGAAGTCTATTAGTGAATTCTCTTGCTTCTTCTAAATAAGATTCATCTTCTTTTGCTTTTGCACTAGCATAAGGATATATTTCGTTTAATTCTTTTAATGTTATTGGACATTTGCTAGGATATTCACCACTATAATTAGGATCAAAGAATACCAAGTCAGGATATCTTTTATGTAACTCACATAATATTAATCCCATTGGTCTACCCCAATCTCCTAAATGTACATCACTAATAGTTTTATACCCAACTGCTTCAGAAAGTCTTTTTATAGCTTCACCAATATTGGGACTTCTCAAATGTCCAGCGTGTAATTCTTTAGCAACGTTAGCACCACCATAATCTAAAAATATAACTTCATTAGTATCAATATGATAAGTATTTATTTTAAAATCATTACTTACATCATTTACATATTTTATAAGTATTTCATCACTTAAACTAATATTTATAAAACCAGGTCCAGCAATATTAACATCTTTAAAATAATTAGTATTATTTAAAAAAGTTACTATTTCTTCTGCTATATCACGTGGATTTTTTTTATATACGCTAGCTAATTTCATTGCTCCATTATATTGATAATCACCTAGTTCTTTTCTATTAGATACATTAATAATTACATCATCTTTATAACCTAATTTATCTAATATTTCTTTGAATACATTTTCTAAAAAGTCAATTAAATTCATTTAAAACACTTCCTTTTTTGCCTTTTAAATATAACATAATTTAATTAAATTGTATATAGAAAAAAGAATAATATAAAACTAATTATTATTATTCTCTAACACTTCACTAACGTTTACACTATTAATAGCATCAAATCTTTTAGTTATTTTTTCAGTAGTAGTATGTATATCTTTTACATCTTTACTAACTGTATCAATACTTCTAGATAGTTTATCCCATCTATCTTTATATCTATCAAATTCAATTCCTAATTTATTAAGTTCTGTATGTATTACTTGAGCATATTTATCTCTTTCCATATTCTTAAGTATCATACTAATAATAGTTAAAGTACTCATTAATGTTGTTGGACTTGTAATCCATACTTTAGACTGATAACTATATTTAACTAAATCAGGATGATATGCATTAATTTCAGCAAAAATAGCTTCTGCAGGTAAAAACATAATTGCTTCTCCACTTGTAACACCAGGAACAATATATTTTTGTCTTATTGCATCTATATGTTTTTTTACATCACTTTTAAATAATTTAGTAGCAACTTCTCTTTCACTATTACTTAAACTTTTATCAACCATCTTTCTATAATTTTCTAATGGAAACTTACTATCAATACATATAGTACCTAATGGTTCCGGTGCAAAAAGAATAGCATCACTTATAAAACCATTTCCCAAACTATATTGAGTTTGATATATTTTATCATTTTTACCAAAAACACTATCTAATATATAATTTAAATTAGTTTCTCCAAATATACCTCTAGTTTTTTTATCAGTAAGTACAGATTGTAAACTAACAATTTCACCACTTAAACTATCTATCTTCTTTTGTGCTTCATCTATCTTAGATAATCTTTCTAATATATTAGTAAAAGTCTTATTTGTTTTTTCAAAATTAACATCTAATCTTTCATTTACTTTATCATTAATATTATTAAGTCTATTTATTATAGTTTCATTTAATTTAGAAAAATCTTCATTAACAGTTCTACTAAAATTAAATTTAAACTCTCCTAATTCTTTAGTTAAATCAGTTTCTAATTTGCCTAATCTTTCTACAGTATCATTATCACTTTTTTTTACTAACAATATTACATTTAAAACAATACTAACTATAAGTAACCCTATAACAACATATTCCATTATAAACCTTCTCTCTTACTTACTAATTTACTAATTATATAACATATTACTAACATAATAGTAATATACACTAAATTAATTGGATTTTTTATACTATTAATTAACGTAGTACCAATAAAACCCCAAAATATTATTAAAAATACTTTACCTATTAATAAAGAATATAAATATTTCTTAAAATTCATATTAACTAAACCAGCTGCTATATTAACTAAAAACGCAGGTGTAAATGGTACTGCTATTAACAAACATAAATTATTAAACTTTATTTTATTAATTTTTTTTACTAACTTATTTAATTTATCTTTATTATTCTTCTCTATATACTTTTCTAATTTATTTCTTAACTTACTATTAAATAACTTATATGACATTATACAACCTAATATAGTAAATATATAACTAATTATAAAACCTATAAATGGTCCAAGCTTATAAAACAAAAGAGTTATAAACACACTTAAAGGAAGTACTGGAATAATAGATTCTATTAATATTAGAAAACAAGATAAAACATATCCCCATATACCAATACTCATTAAAAAATTAGTTAACCATATATCTATATCATTTAATTTCATATTAATCACATATTAATTATATAAAAATACTTAATTTAAAACAAGAGCTAATACATAACTCTTGTCACATCATAACCATAAATTTCTAATAAACTTACAACTTTTTTACTTTTAATACCCTTCTTACAATAAAAATAATATTTTTTATTCTTATCTAAATATAAAGAAGGATTATATAATAATTTTTCATATGGTACATAATCAGTTTCTAAATTAATTAATTCACCATCATGAGGAAATTCATTTATTTTTATTGTTTTCATACTATATTATATGAATAAATATTTAAGTTGATTATAAAAGTTGAATTTTTCTATTATTCTGTTATAATATCTTGCACGAGGTGAAACTATGGATAATATATTAAAAAAAGAATATATTCATTTAGGTACAGATAATATAAAAAAAGAACTTTGGTTAGATAGAAGTATAGATTTATTTCACGAATATAATATTAAACCAACTGGAGGTTTATGGTGTAGTGAATTAAGATATGGTTTAGGTGACTGGATAGAATATTTAAAAGATGCCAGTCCATATAATTTTGATTATGTAGTTGCTGATAAAAAATGTTCACTAGTTAAATTTAAAGAAAATTCTAGATTAGCAACTATTAAAGATAAAAGTGATTACGAACATTTAATTAAATGTGGTTACGTAAAAAAATTAAATAAACCATATACAATAACAATAAACCATTATGATGTAACAATAGATAATATAATAGACTACGATAAGTTTTTAAAAGATATAGATTTATTATATGTTAATCCAAACGTATCAAATGAACTATTACTTTATAGAGTAACTACACTACTTTGTCTAAATCCAAATAGTATTGAATATTTTAAACCATTAAGTGTAGATTATAATTATGGAACTATTGACAAAGTATTTGATAAAAAGTATGTAACAAAACCAAATGAAGATTATTATAACTTTTTAAAATATATAAAAGAAATATTCTATAATTTAAGTAAAGATTCTACATTAGATTATTTATATAAGCTACATAATGAATTGATAGAATTATTAAGTAGTGACCATAAAATAAAAAACTTTAAACTACCCACTGATATAAATTATAAGTTATTAATAGAAAATAATGTTAGAAATTTAATAGAAGAAAAAAGAAAAATATTAAAAAAATAATTTTACATAATATTAAATTTGTAGTAAAATAAATATGATAGTTATGAAAAAAATAGCAATTAAATTAATTAATCTTTATCAAAGTACACCACTACATTCTCATAATATGTGTAGATTTATTCCAACTTGTAGTGAATATACTAAAATTAAGATTAATGAATATGGGGTTTTAAAAGGGAGTTTTCTTGGTTTTAAAAGAATTTTAAAATGTCATCCATTTGGAAAAAGTGGATATGATTTATGAGAGGAAATTTTATGAAAAAAATTATTATAATGTTATGTAGCATATTTTTATTAACAGGATGTTTTAAATCAGAAGAATTAGATAAAGCAAATATTTATACAACCGTTTACCCTATTGAATACTTAGTAAGTGAAATATATGGTTACAATAGTACAGTAAACTCAATATACCCGGACGGAGTTAATGTTAACGATTATGAATTATCAAATAAAAAAATAAAAAAATATTCTAATGAAGATTTATTTGTTTATAATGGTTTAACTGATGAAAAACAAATCGCTGCTAAATTTGTAAACAAAAATAGTAGACTTAAGATAATTGACGTTAGTGAAGGTTTATCAGTAAAGTATTCATATCAAGAACTATGGTTAAATCCAACAAACTATTTAATGATGGCTCAAAATATAAAAAATGGTTTAAACCAATACATAGAGAGTTCAATAATAAAAAATGAAATAAGTGCTAATTACGATAAATTAAAAGTAACTATTTCAGAATTTGAAACTAATTTAAAATTATTAAGGCAAAATGGAAAGTATAACACTATTATAGTATCAAAAGATTATTTTAAATTTTTAGAAAATTATGGTTTTGAAGTAATAAGTTTAGAAGAAACAGAAAATTTAAATAATGATACTATAAATAGAGCAATTAGTTTAATTAATTCAAAACAAAATAGTTATATATTTGTAACAAAAGATGAAATAGATAACTATAGTGATACAATTAATAAAGTTAAGGCACAGGGTGCTGAAATAAAAGCATTAAATACTATGACAATACTTACTACAGAGGAAAGAAATTCTAAAGAAAATTATTCAACATTAATGAAAGAAAACATAGAATTACTAAAAGAAGAAGTTTATAAATAAAAAAAAGATCATATGATCTTTTTTATTTTGTAATAATAATTCTATCTTTAGAATTTAATAATTTTTTTAAAGTTTTTGGGTAACTAACAGTATTAGAACTTTCTATATCAATATATTTTATATTTTTAAAATACTCGTTTACTTCTTCTTCATTATATATACCAAGTGATCCATCTAGTCCAATTAATTCACTATATAAATAACCTAATACTACTATACTACTTTGTTTTTGAATATTATTTAATTCTTTCTTTATATCACCTAAATAGTCTTCTCTATTTAAATAAACAAAATCTAAATAAGCACATATATTAGATAATATAATAATATCAAATTGTTTTTTTATATCACTCAAATTTTCTATACTTATATCATGATAACTTATTTCTATACTTTTAAGCTTTTCTCTTAATAAAAAATAATTTTTTTCGTTTATATAACCATTACATATTTTTAATTTATTTAAATCTAAAAAATCATCAGTAAAAAGAAAAGATTTATAAATTTTTTTAGAACTATAAGTACTAAAAAAATAATCCCAAAATTCCCTATATTCATCTTTTAATTCTTTTTTTAATATATTGTAAGCATCTTTAGATAAATAGTGTTTATTATTAAAATAACCTTTTTTATATAAAAATTTTATAAAATCTTCTAAACTAAGTGTTTTTATAGCAGCTATTTTTAATTCACTATAATATTTTGCTAGTGGATTTATATCAAATGTATCAATATTTTTTGCACCACATAAAATACTATTTAAAGCGTGATCTCCACTACTAGTCGTAGTTAAAACATCTTTATCCTTAAAAGATATGTATTTATAATACTCATGAATATTTTCATTAGTAAATGGATACAACCAACTAAAATAATGCTTATTTAATTCTCTATACTTAAAAGAAATTACTTTATTTAATAATTTTATATCTTTATCCATAATTACCCCCTTAAAAGAAAAAAGAATTAAAATGAATCTATATTTATTTTAACTCTTTTTATTCCTTTATTAAAAGCAGTAGCTTGTACTAGTGTTCTAATAGCCTTAGCCATTTTTCCACCTTTTCCAATAATACGCCCCATATCAGCTTCGCTTACCATAATTTCTATTATAGGATTTTCTTCTTCATCTTGAAAATCTTGTACTTTTACTAAATCTGGTTCACTTGCTAAACTTTTAACTAATTCTTCAGTAAATACTTTTAATTCTTCTATCATAATTATTTACCTTCTTTTTTTGTATTTTTTATTTTAGACCAAACACCGTTTTTACTTAATAAACTTTTAACAGTATCAGTAGGTTGTGCACCATTATTAATCCATTTTGCAATCTTTTCTTCATCAACAGTAACATTATTTTCTTTTACGATTGGATTATAAGTACCAACAGTTTCAATAAATCTACCATCTCTTGGACTTCTAGAATCAGCAGCAACTATTCTATAAAAAGGTTTTTGTTTAGAACCCATTCTTTTAAGTCTTAATTTAACAGCCATATTTCCTCCTCTTTCTAACTAACATGATTATATCAATTAATATATACTATGTCAACCTTTTTTGTTGACAAATTATTTATCTAAATAATATGCATAATATTCATCATATGTTAATCCAGATTCATATACTTTAGTTGCAGTTTCAACTCCTAAATATCTATAATGCCAAGACTCATAATTATATCCAGTTAAATATTCTTTATCTTTAGGATATCTCAATATAAAACCATATTTATGAGCATTAGTTTGTAACCATTTAAAAGCATCACTAGTATCAAAATCACTTGTAGTTGATCTACCAGATGTAAATATATCTATTGCTAAACCAGTTTGATGTTCAGAATAACCAGCTCTAGCAGCATACTTATCAGCATAATTAACTCCCTTAGAATAATAAAACTCTTTATAAACCGCTTCTTGTCTATCATAAGTTCTAAAAGAACTATTAGCCATTAAACTTATATTATCTTTCTTAGCAGCCTTAGCCATTTCTAAATAAGCATCACTAGTTTCTTTACTAACTCTATTATTATCATAACTGTAACTTAAATCTAAAGACGTTATATCACTAGGTTCATAATCATTTTTTAAATAATTAAACTTATTTACTAATATTAAATTACCCTTACTTAAATCAGTTTCTCTAACTGTTTTAGGATCATACCATTCTTTATTAGCACGTACATTAACTATAGCAACAACATCAGTATTACTAGTTTTTTTATTTTCTTTTTTATAATCTAAATATTCATATAAATATTTTTCTAAAAAATACTTTTCTTTTATAATATCTAACACATAATCATTTTTTTCATTATTAACAAAGTAAGTTTCATTTTCATTATTTAATTTATCTACTATTAATTTAGATTCTTCTAACGTGTAACCTACTTGAGTTAATTTATATAAATTAGTTTGATGATATTTATATTCTTTATATTTTTTTATACCAAATATTAAACCAATAACTAATATTACTAATAATATAAAAATATTTCTAACACTTTTTTTTAATCTTCTTCTCTTAGCCATACTATACTCCTCTAGATAAATAATATCCTACTATAATTCCCATTATAACAACTATTAAAAATACAACAACCGCTATAATAATATCTAATTTTTTATTATCCATAACTATCTTCCTTACTATATTTAAATTATACTAAAAAAAGTACTAAATTAATAGTACTAATCTTAAGAAATTATATAAGGATTTGAAATTGTTCCATCTCCCACACTTATTAGAACATCAACCCTTAAATTTAATATAGGTAAAAAACAAGAAGATACCCAATTTTTTTAGATCTAAACTCACACACATCTACGGCGTGACTTCGCCGTTAGATGCATCCCTCAAAAAGCATTTGCCTTTTTGTTGAATCCTTTATCCTAGTCTTAACTAAGTTTTACAGTATACGGATTTTCTTTTGTTCCATCCCCTGTATTTTTTAGCGTTTCAGCCTTTAGATTGATACTAGGGCGGAAAACGCCAGTGCCGCTGACGCGGTCGTAGTGGTAGATGTCACCATATGACCCATGAACGTACCACTCGTACGCAGAAGAACCATTATAGCCGTAAGGAGACGAAAGCCACCAAACAGAAGATATAGAAGAATTGTATAAATAATATGATTGATTTGTTTGCAAAGATTTATAAGCTCCTGCAAATGATACTTCATCAGCTGTTAGTAGTCCTACTGGATAAGTTAGGTTCCCATTTGTTATATTTCCATTTGGTAGTGTAGTAACATTTACTGTAAATCTCGAATAATCATTTGTTGCACTTTCTGCACATTTAAATGTTGGTTTACTTGTAGTAATACGCGTTGTTCCAGTACTATATAATAATCTTTCTATTGATGCATAATATGTTTTATTTGTTCCATATCCTAGTTGTGTTGTAACTCCACCTATTCCACTTGATGCAAGTGTTTTATCATTACAGAATAATGTATCTGCAACATAATCTGTGTTATTTGTATCTACTATATTTGTTTTATACCAAGCATCTACCTTTGTTTTTATTGTACTATCATTTATATTTTTATGTGTTACGTCATATGTTGTACTTCCAGGAGTTCCATACATATATCCAACATATGCATTATCATTATAACTAGAATTAAATGCTGTCTTTATAGCACTTCCACTACTATCTTTTGCAACATCATCTAATACTAGTCTTATTGAGCCATCTCCATTAATTCGTACTATTCTCCATAATTTATTTGCAAATGATACATAATTATCTGTTACTGCTCCACGATAGTAATATGTAGTCCCATAATCATCTTGTGCTATACTTAAAGTAGACTCAGGTTTAGTTTCATAGTATTCAAAAGTCAAAGTATTATTTGTTGAATCATAACTTAATAATTTTTTTGTCCAACCTGAACAATCGTCATATACATATTTTCCTACTGCTTCGTCATATGAACCAACTCTACTACCAAATTGTACATCAGATTCACTATCTCCTACGTACCATGCTGAATAACCATCGCACAAACTATCTGTTTTTACAGTTTCTTTTATAATTTTTCCAGTTTTATATTCAGATATTCCTTCTCCAGGTTTAACTTTAGGAACTGCAAGTAATTCAGTTCCGTTAGTTTTATTCTTAGCACTTTCAATTATATTGTATACTAAACTATTTTTATTACTTGAATATGGATTTTCTACTTGTGTTATATCTTTTATATTTACTTTTGCATTATATGTCTTTCCCATATCATTTGATTGATCTATTCCAGTATCTATATACCATAATGTTAATGTATAAGTTTGAGTATCACTCACATCTATATTATTTGTTACTAGTACTCCACCATTTATTGGAAATACTGATTG
>CAKOJI010000024.1 GCA_934089255.1 uncultured Bacilli bacterium
TACTAATACTTGTAGGTTTAACTTATGGATATTTTTTAACTAGGATAAATGGTAATACAAATGCTAAATCTATTTCAGTTACAACTGCAAACTTAGAAATAGAATATAATGATAATAATGATATTATTACTGGTAATAAAATAGAACCAGGTATAACTTTACCCTCTAAAACATTTACTGTAACAAATAACGGTAATGGAACAGTAGACTATAATGTAGGGTTAGTAAATATAATTAATAATTTTGTAAATACAAATGATTTAGTATATTCTTTATCTTGTACAAGTAGTGTAACAAATAAAAAATGTAATGGAACAGATCAAACAGCATTTCCAACTTTAAATTCATATATTGTAAATAATAGTATAGATAAAGATGAAGTACAAACATATGTAATTACAGTAACATATAAAGAAACAAATACAGATCAAAGTGATGATATGGGAAAAGAATTATCTGCAAAAATAGATATATTTGATACTAAATCTTTAACTATACAAGGTAGTGTTAAAAATTCAAGTGAAAATGATTATGTAGTAATACATAGTAAAGAACAAGAAAGTCAAATATTAAATGGTAATTATAAGTTTATAGGAATAATATCAGATGAACATAAGATAACGATTAAAAATAGAAAAACGACAACTACAAAAGAAACTAATTTAAGTGTATCAAAAGGGTCACCTTCTGTATCTGGTTCTAAAATAATTTATGATGATGAAAAAAATGTAGCTGATATGGATATAAATATAAATAATAATACAGTTACTTTAGATGTGACAAAAATATCAAATCCACCACAAACTTTAAAAGATGCAATACTAGCAAGTGCAAAAAAGGGTGGAGAAAACAGAACAGTAATGGGAACAACAGTAACAGAATTTACAAGTATAAGTGGAGAAAATGAAAGAGTATTAAATAATGCACCAGATGATTATGGCGACAGTTATTACTTTAGAGGAAATGTAAAAGATAATTATGTATCTTTTGCAAATAAGACTTGGAGAATAGTAAGAATAAATGGTAATGGTTCTGTAAGACTCATACTTGATGATGTTGCAAAAGATTCGAGTGGAACAGCTATAACCACTGCATTTAATACTAATCAAGAAGATAATGCATATATAGGATATATGTATGGAACAGTAGGAAGTACAACATATGATGCAACACACAAAAATATTAATGATAGTACAATAAAGATAGCAGTAGATAAGTGGTATGAAGATAATTTAAAAACAAATTATGCAAATTATTTAGCAGATACGTTATTTTGTAACGATAAAACACTTGCCTCAAATGGAATAGGTGGAGTTGCAACACAATTAGGATATGGCTCAAACAAAACATATTATGCTTCAACAGAAAGATTAGAATACAGTTCTGGAACAACAAGTATAATAACATCAAAACCAACATTTAAGTGTGCCGAAAGTGCAACAAATAATTATTCGAGATTCACAGTGAGTGTTACGACTTTATCAAATGGTAATAAAACGAATGGGGATTTAAAATATCCAATAGGACTATTAACTGCAGATGAAGTAGCATATGCAGGTGCATATAAAATTGGTAAATCAAATCAAACATATTATTTAAATAATTCATTGTTAACTATTTCTCGTCGAATTCCTACCCCAGAATATTATGATGGTTCTCGTGCATTAGGATTGCGCTTTGAAACTCCTGGTGCTATGAGTTCATATGGTATTGGAGGTCCTTTGGCTTTTCGCCCTAGTATTAATCTAAAGGCTGAATTGCTGGTAGGTGGAGGAGATGGAACTAAAGAAAATCCATACATTATTTCATAAAATAAGTACTTTTAATTTAGTACTTTTTTCTTATAAAAAATATTGACATGTAAGTTAACGGAGTGATATATTTTAGTTGTAATTATAATATAGTTATAGGAAGGAAAAAAGATATGAAAAAAGTTAGTAATGTTTTATGGGGAATAGTGTTTGTTATAATAGGAGTAGTTGTTTTACTAAATAGTTTAGAAATAACTAATATAAATATATTTTTTAATGGATGGTGGACATTGTTTATTATAGTTCCTTGTTTTATTGATCTATTTAAAAATCAAGATAAAACTGGTAATATTATTGGAATTATAATTGGAATACTTTTATTATTAGAATGTAATGATATTATAAATTTTGATATATTATGGAAAATGATAGTACCAATTATTCTAGTTGGAATAGGTATATCATTAATATTTAAAGATTCTTTAAAAAAGGATATAAAAGATAAAATTAATGATTTAAATAAAAAGAATGATGGCAAAGAATATTGTGCAACATTTAGTGGACAAAATTTAAGCTTTCAAGATGAAGAATTTAACGGTTGTGACTTATCTAGTATATTTGGTGGTATTAAATGTGATTTAAGAAATGCTAAAATAAAAAAAGAAAATATAATTAATTGTACTGCTATATTTGGCGGTATTACCATTATTGTTCCTAAAGATGTTAATGTAAAAGTAGTTTCAACTTCTATATTTGGTGGAGTTGATGGTAAAAATAAATATTCAAGTGATGCAAAAAATACTATATATATTAATGCAACTTGCTTATTTGGTGGAGTTGAAATAAAATGAAGATTGCACAAAAAATAATAAAGTTTTTTGCTATCGTACTTGCAATAAGTATAATTGCAAGCATATTTAGTAGTTGTGTTTTTCTATTTAATGAGATAGGAAATGCTTTTAAAACTAATGATAATAACGAAGTAAAAACTGAAACTAATAGTGAAATAACAAATATAATTAATGAAATAAATAATATTAGTATAGATTTAAAAAATACTAAACTAAATATTAAAAGTGGTGATAAATTTAGTATAAATACTAATAATAAATATTTAAATATAAATGAAAATAATAATAAATTAGTAGTTAAGGATAAATCTAAAATAAGCGTATCTAATAAACAATATTATTTAGAACTTATTGTTCCAACAACACTAGATAATATCAATTTAAATGGTGGAGCAGGTAGTATTTATATAGAAAATATAAATTTAAATACTTTAGAATTTTCACTTGGTGCTGGTAAAGTTGATATAAATAATTTAACTGTTCTAAATAATGCTAAAATAGATGGTGGAGCAGGTAAAATAACTATTAATAATAGTACTATTAATAATTTAAATTTTGATATTGGTGTTGGTAAAACTACCATTAATTCTATACTACTTGGTAATAGTGATATAGATGCCGGTGTCGGTAAATTAGAATTAAATTTAAATAGTAGTTCTAGTGAATACACATTTGATATAGATAAAGGAATTGGTTCAATTAAACTTAATAATAAATCTATTAGTGATGGACAAACTGGTACTGGAAATAATAAAATAGAAATTGATGGTGGAATTGGTTCAATTGACATAACTACTATTGACTAATTAAATAAAATAAAGTAAAATATACCTATATTCTTGTTTGAAGAAAAGTAGGTATATTTTTATATTTTAGAGATGACTAGTTGGTGAAAATGTCTATATAATATATACTAAAAGACACTTCTATATATCAAGAACGTATATTTGCGTTAAAAATAAAGAGAGTACACTTGTAAAGTAAGGTGGCACCGCGGAATTTATTTTCGTCCTTACATAAACCAGTGTTTTTTTATTTAGAAAGAGGGATAAAATGATAGCAAAACAAAAAGGAACAAATGATGTAATCGGAATAGATGCTAAAAAGAAAAAATATGTTAGTGATGTAATAGACGCTATATGTGAAAAATATAATTATAATTATATTGAAACGCCTATATTTGAATCTAGTGACTTATTTCATAGAAGCGTAGGAGAATCAAGTGATATTGTAACAAAAGAAACTTATGACTTTCTAGATAGGGGTAATAGACAAATAACATTACGTCCTGAAGGAACTGCATGTGTAGTTCGTAGTTTTATTGAAAATAAATTATATGGAAATATGACAGAACCTTTTAAAGTTTACTATAACGGTCCAATGTTCAGATATGAAAGACCACAAAATGGTAGAATGAGACAATTTACTCAATTTGGTATTGAATGTATTGGAACTGATGATGTTATGAGTGATGCTGAAGTAATTAGTCTTGCTTATAATACTTATAAATTATTAGGAATAGATGTTAAAGTAAAAATTAATTCTTTAGGAGATAATGAATCTAGAGATAATTATAGAAAATCTTTAATTGAATACTTTACTCCAATAATAGATAACTTATGTGAAGATTGTAAAGAAAGACTAAATAAAAATCCACTTAGAATATTAGATTGTAAAGTTGATGCAGGAACTGATTATTTAAAAAAAGCTCCTAAGACACTTGATTATTTAAATGAAGAAAGTAAAAATAGATTTAACAAACTTCAAGAATATTTAGATCTATTAGAAATAGAGTACGAAATAGACACTAATTTAGTTAGAGGACTTGATTATTATAATCATACAGTTTTTGAAATAATTGGAAATGTACCTGAATTTGGAACAGCTAATGTACTAGGCGCAGGTGGAAGATATAATGGTTTAGTTAAAGAATTAGATGGACCAGAAGTACCTGCTGTAGGATTTGCAATGGGAATCGAAAGAACAATTCTTGCAATGGAATCTCTAGAAGTTAACTTTAAGATAAAAAATGATATTGATTTATTTATAATGTATGGTAATGAAGAAGAAAAAGATACTTGTGCATATTTGATACAAGATTTAAGAATGAATGGTTATAGTGTTGAAACAGATTTAATGAATAAATCATTTAAAAATCAATTTAAATCTGCTGATAGATTTAATGCAAAATACCTAATTATATTAAATAGTGATGATATTAAAGAATATAAAGTAAAAGTAAAAGATAATATGACTAAGGAAGAAGAATTAGTTAATATAAATGATTTAGTAGATTATCTAGATACTAGAATATAAGGAATTTTATTATGGATATAAAAAAAATATGTGAAGAAAAAAAATATGATAAAACTTATAAGGTTTCAGGATGGGTTAGAAATCATAGAAAACAAGCAAAATTTGGATTTATTGATCTAAATGATGGTACTTGTTTTAACGGGCTTCAAGTAATTTATGATGATACCCTAGACGCTTTCAATGAAATACAAAAAATTAAATTAGGTTCTGCAATAACTGTAGAAGGAGTTTTAAAAGAATCTATTGGATCTGGTCAAGAGTTTGAACTACATCTAACTAATTTCACTTTGGAAGGAAATTGTGATGATGATTATCCATTACAAGCAAAAGGAAGACCAACAAGAGAATATTTACGTGAAATAGCATATTTAAGACCAAGGACTAATCTTTTTAGAGCAGTATTTAGAATTAGAAGTGTTGCTGCATATGCAATTCATAAATATTTTCAAGATAATGGATACGTTTATTTTCACGCTCCGCTTATAACTTCTAGTGATTGTGAAGGAGCAGGCGAAATGTTTCAAGTTACTACATTAGATTTAGATAAAGTTTCTAAAACAGGTAAAGTGGATTATTCTAAAGATTTTTTTGGAAAACAAACATCACTAACGGTAAGTGGACAATTGCAAGCCGAAACTTTTGCAATGGCTTATAAAAAGACTTATACATTTGGGCCAACATTTAGAGCAGAAAATTCTAATACAAAAACTCATGCTAGTGAATTCTGGATGATAGAGCCAGAAATTGCTTTTTGCGATCTTGATGGTGATATGGAAATTATGGAAAGTATGCTTAAATATGTAGTAAAATATGTTCTTGAAAATGCAAAAGATGAGATACGTTTCTGTGATAAATTCGTAGAAAAAGGTTTAATAGATAAACTTACTAAATTAGTTAATTCTAAATTTACTAGAATAACTCATAAAGAGACAATAACTCTTTTAAAAGAAGCAAAAGTAAATTGGGAATTTATTCCTGAATATGGAGAAGATATTGCAAAGGAACATGAGAAATATATTACCGAATATTTTGATGGACCAGTTTTTATTACAGATTGGCCAAAAGATATTAAAGCATTTTATATGAAACAAAATGATGATGGTGAAACAGTTGCTGCAGTTGATTTAGAAGTTCTTGGTGCAGGTGAGTTAATGGGTGGATCTGAAAGAGAAGCTGATTATGATAAATTAGTAAGTCGTATGGACGAATTAGGAATGGATAAAGAAAAATTAGATTGGTATATTAATCTACGCAAATTTGGTGGATGTAAACATTCTGGATTTGGAATGGGATTTGAAAGATTATTAATTTATTTAACTGGTGTAGAAAATATAAGAGATGTTATACCTTATCCAAGAACTCCAGGAAATTGTGAATATTAATAAAATATATCAAATAAAAGAAGGGACAGTATGAAAAAGATATTTAATAATGAAATAAATGAAAATAATGTTAACCAAGTTATAGAACTTTACGGTTGGGTACAAAAGGTTCGTAATTTAGGTGGATTAATATTCATTGATTTAAGAGATAGAACAGGTTTAATACAATTAGTAGTTAATCCAGAAAATGAGTATTATGAGCTTGCAAGTACATTAAAAAGTGAATATGTAATTAATGTAACAGGTAAAGTAGTAGAAAGAATAAGTAGTAATGAAAAATTATCTACAGGTAAAATAGAAGTAATAGTTGAAGATTTAAAAATAATTAATACTTCTATAGAAATACCTTTTCAAATAAGTGATGATGCTAATGTAAATGAAGATACTAAATTAAAATATAGATATTTAGATTTAAGAAGAAATAGTTTAATGAATAACTTCTTATTAAGACATAAAATTACTATGTCAATAAGAAATTATTTAGATAAATTAAACTTTTTAGAAGTAGAAACACCTATTTTATGTAAAAGTACTCCAGAAGGAGCAAGGGATTACTTAGTTCCATCACGTATATTTAATGGTAAGTTTTTTGCTCTGCCACAATCTCCACAAATATATAAACAACTACTAATGGTTGGTGGAGTTGAAAGATATTTCCAAATTGCAAAATGTTTTAGAGATGAAGATCTAAGAGCAGATAGACAACCAGAATTTACCCAAGTAGACGTAGAAATGAGTTTTGTTAATGAAGATGATATTATAACTATTTGTGAAAACTTAGTAGCCAACATATTTAAAGAAACAAAAGGTATCGATATTAAATTACCACTTTTAAGAATGAAATATGATGATGCCATAAGAATGTATGGTAGTGATAAACCAGATTTAAGATTTGATATGCGTATAAATGATATAACTAATATATTTAAAGATACTAATATTGAATTCTTTAATAAAGTTATAAGTAATGGTGGAGTAATAAATGCTATAGTTGCTAAAGACTTAGCTACTAAATATTCACGTCGTGAAATAGATAAATTAACTGAATATATAAAAACTTATAAAGCAGGCGGTTTAGCATATATTAAATTTACTGATGAAATTAGTGGTAGTGTTGTAAAAGATATAAAAGAAGAAGAATTAAATAATTTAAAAGAAGAATTATTAATAAACAATAATGATATTGTATTTATTGTTTGTGGTAAAGAATCTATTGTTAAAACTTCTTTAGGTGCTTTAAGATGTAAAATAGCAAAAGATAATAATATGATTAAGAGTGATGATTATAAACTTTTATGGGTTACTGATTTTCCTTCATTTGAATGGAGTGATACAGAAAATAGATTTGTTGCATGTCATCACCCATTTACAAGTCCAAAAGATGAAGATATAGATAAATTATTAACTGATAAAGCAGATTGTTACTCTAAAGCATATGATATTGTCATAAATGGATATGAAGCAGGTGGCGGAAGTATAAGAATACATGATCAAACTATTCAAGAAAAAATGTTTGAAGCATTAGAATTATCAAAAGAAGATATAGAAGAAAAATTTGGTTTCTTTGTTGAGGCATTAAAATATGGAACTCCTCCACACGGTGGATTTGCATTAGGACTAGATAGACTTACTATGATTTTAGCTGGAACAGATAATATAAGAGATGTAATTGCATTCCCTAAAACTGCATCAAGTAATGACTTAATGAGTGAAGCGCCAAATACAGTAAGTGAAAAACAACTAGAAGAATTAGGAATAAAAGTGAGTGATAAGAATGACTAAATTTACTAAAGAATTAATAGAAAATTATGCTGATAAATTATTAATTGGTTTAACTGAAACAGAAACAAATAATCTATTAGATGAATTCGAAGTTATAGAAGAAAATATGAATTTAATATGTGAAATAGATGGTATAAAAGATGTTGAACCACAACATTATCCTTTTATTATGAAATGCATACCCAGAGATGGAAAACAAGTAATAAATGATAACATAAAAGATATATTAAAAAATTCAGATAAAGTAAGTGATAGAGAAATAGAAGTACCTAAGGTGGTGGGATAATGCTAGAAGAATTACATAATAAATTAATAAATAACGAAATAACTAGTGATGAATTAGTTAAAAAAAGTTTAGATGAATCTAAATGTGTGCAAGATACTTTAAATCCATTTGTAACAATATGTGAAAATGCAACTGGAAATGAAGTAACTGATAACGTATTATCTGGAATACCTTATGTTGCAAAAGATAATTTATCTACAAAAGATGTTTTATCTACTGCAAGTAGTAATACTTTAAAAGATTACATACCATATTTTGATGCAACAGTTATAAAAAGATTAAAAAAATGTGGTGCAGTTTTAGTTGGTAAAAGTGCTATGGATGAACTTGGAATGGGTGGAACAGGTACAACTGCACACACTGGTGTTGTAAGAAATCCTTGGGATAAAACTCGTATAACTGCTGGTTCAAGTGCTGGAAGTGCTGCTATAGTCGCTAGTGGAGTTGTTCCATTTGCACTAGGTAGTGATACTGGAGATTCAGTAAGAAAACCTGCCGCATATTGTGGTATCGTAGGTTATAAACCTACATATGGTGCTATAAGTAGATTTGGTTTATTTCCTTTTGCATCAAGTCTAGATCATGTTGGCGTTTTAACACGTAGTGTTCGTGATGCTGCAATAGTTGTAGATAACGTTTTAGGAATTGATGAAAACGATATGACAAGTATCGAACTAGAACCCAATTTAACTAATAATTTAGATAATGATATTAAAGGTAAAAAAATATTTTATATAAAAAATTTATTAGATAATTTAAGTGAAACAGAAGAAACTAAAAAAATACTTAAAAAATTTGATGAAACAATTAACCATTTAGAAAAATTAGGATGCACTGTATGTGGTATTGATATTGACTTAAAATTACTAAAAGCAATATTCCCAACATACATATCTATTAGTTGTGCTGAAGCTACTAGCAATGATTCTAACCTTACTGGAATAATTTTTGGACCTAGAGGAGAAGGAGATAATTATATAGATATGATTAAAAATCATAGAACTAAAGGTTTCTCATCTTTAATTAAGCGTAGATTTGTTATAGGTTCATTCGTTTTACAAAAAGAAAATCAAGAAAAATATTTCCTAAATGCAAAAAGAGTTAGAAGACTTATTACTAATAAAATGAATGAATTATTTAAAGATTATGATGCAATGATAATGCCTGCAAGTAGTAAAATTGCACCTAAGATAGAACTTGCCAATGAATTAATAACTGGAAATGAACAAATTTTAGAAAACTTAATGGCAATAGGAAACTTTGGAGGCTATCCTAGTATTACTATTCCAAACGGTTTTGTAAATAATATGCCTATTGGAGTTAATATAACTGGAAATATTATGTGTGATAAAAATGTTTTAAATATTGCTAACAAATTAGAATCAACATATGATTACAAAAATCAAATAGCAAAGGAAGTGAAATAATGGAATTAATACCTGTTATAGGACTTGAAATGCATGCTGAAATGAATTCAACTACTAAAGTTTTTTCTCCAGGAGAAAATGCTTATAATGATATTTCTAATGCTCATGTAAATAAAATAGATATTGCACTTCCTGGAATTTTACCACTTGTAAATATGGAGTGTATAGAACGTGCTATAGAAATGGCTTTGATCTTAAACTGTAAATTACCAGAATACTTTATATTTGATAGAAAAAACTATTATTATCCTGACTTACCTAAAGGATATCAAATTACACAATTTCATAATCCAATTGGTACAAATGGTAAAATAAATATTATGGTTGGAGATAAAGAAAAAACAATTGATATACTAGATATACATTTAGAAGAAGATTCTGCATCTTTAGATCATTACTCATATTTTTCACTAATTGATTATAATAGAGCAGGCGTACCACTTTTAGAAACAGTTACTGCACCTTGTATGAATTCATCTAGTGAAGCAGTAGCATTCCTAGATGCAATGAAAAATATATTTAGATATACAGGAATAAGTGATGCTGACGTTAAAAGAGGACAAATAAGATGTGATGTTAATGTATCTATGATGGAAAAAGGAAGTAACAAGCTTGGTACAAAAGTTGAAGTTAAAAACGTAAATAATATAGGAAATGTAGAAAAAACAATAGAATACGAAATAAAAAGACAAACTGAATTAATTAATAGTGGTAGAAGTGATGAAATAGTACAAGAAACAAGAAGATTTGATGAAACAACAGAAACAACAGTAACTATGAGAAGTAAAGCAGATGCAATTGATTACAAATACTTTGTAGAACCAAACATACCACCATATAAAATATCTAATGAACTAATAGAAAAAATAAAAAAACGTATCCCAATACTTCCTAATGAAAAAAAATCTAAATATATAAATGAATTAGGATTATCAAGTGTTGATGCTTCTATAATAATAAAAGATAAAGATATTAGTGATTATTTTGATAAATTAATTACCATTAGTAAAGACATAAAATTATCTACTAACTGGGTAATAAATAATATAACAGACTATTTAAATAGTACTAATGAATCTATAAAAGATATATATCTTACTCCAGAAAGATTAGCTTTTATAATAAACTCAATTAAAGATAATAAAATTAATTCTAAACAAGCAAAAGAATTATTTAATAAATCTTTAGAATTAAAGACTGATCCTAAAGAATTAATTAGTAAGTTAGGTATGGAACAATTAAATGATACTAAAGAAATAGAAAAAATAATAAAAGAAATACTTGATAATAATACTAAACAAATTGAATTATATAAAAACGGAAAAACTAATATGTTTGATTTCTTTGTAGGTCAAGTAATGAAAGAGACTAGGGGAAAAGCAAATCCAGTATTAGTTAAAGAAATACTTACTAAAGAGTTAGAAAATAGATAAAAAATACAAAGACTAATTTACTTTGTATTTTTTTAAAATATATATTTATCAAAAAATTTACTTATACCATCATTATCATTAGTAACAGTTACATAATCTGCTATATTTTTTAACTCATCTATAGAGTTACCCATTGCTACACTTATTCCAACGCTATTAAACATACTAATATCATTTACACTATCACCAAAACATATACTATTCTCTTTATTTATATTAAGTATTTTTAATAAACTATTTATAGCATTTCCTTTACTAACATATTCATTAACTATATCAAAAAAATAATATCCATCTCTAACATTATTTAAATAATCAAAAGACTTATTAATTACTTTTAAATTAGTATTATTTATTTTTATTTCTAAATCTTTCATAATATTTATATCACCATTATTAATAACTATTTGTAATTTATCAAACTTTATTTCACTTAAACTATTAATAATTATAACATCATTATTTTTAACAAACTTATTCCCATACTTATTGTTTATAGTATTAATAATAAAACTAGATTTAGTTTTTAATGCATATTCCCATAAATAATCTAAATATTTTTCATCTAAAGTATGTTTTATAATTGGCTTATTTAAATCATTATCATATATTAAAGCACCATTATTAGATATAGTATATTTAGATTTATTAATTTTTTTTAAATACTTAGTTACATAATTATTTATTCTACCTGTACATAATACTATATAAATATTATTTGCTATTAATTTATTTAATGCATTTATTGTATTTTTAGATAATTCTTTATTAGAATTAGTTAATGTACCATCTATATCAAAAAATGCTATTTTTATATTTATTTTTCCCAAGGTTATCACCAAAACAATTATATCAAATATGATTTTATTTGACAAAAGTAAAATAATTACTATAATAGATATACATGGGTGATTTTATGATAAATACTAATGATCTCAAAAAGGTACTAGAAGATAAAATAAGTGAATCAAAACAAGTTATATTAACCGGGCATACCGGAGCAGATTTTGATTCAATAGCATCTTGTATTGCAATGAGCGAAATAGCAAAAAAATTTAAAACAGACGTATACATTCTTCACAACGATCCACTTGTTAAAATAGAACCAGGCGTTAAAGAAATGATAGACAATACTAATTCAACTATTAATTATATAAATAATGAAGAATATAAAAAAATTAAAACTAATAGTGATTTATTAATTACTTTAGATGTAAGTAATATTGAACTACTACCTTGTAAAGAATTTATTGATTCTTTTAAAAACATTATTGTTATTGATCATCACAAAGGAAACGAAAATACTATAAAAACTAAATTTAAATATATAGATAGTACTATATCTAGTGCATCTGAAATTATGACTAATTTACTTATATCATATAAAATAAATTTTACTAAAAATATTGCAAACTATTTACTTACTGGAATATATTTAGATACTAATAAATACACAAAAAATTGTAGTAGTAAAACTATGAATATGGTTTCTAGATTATTAGATCGTGGCGCTGATATTGCAAAAGTTAATGAATTTTTTGAAACAGATTTTGAAAGTGATAGAAAAGTACAAGATTTAGTTAGCAAAGCAAATTTTATAACTTATAGTATTGCAATATGTATTGCAGATGATACAGTTACGTATACTAAAGAAGAACTTGCTAAAGTTGCTGATTATCTTTTAAGATTTAAAGCTGATGCTGCTTTTGCTGCTGGATTTATTGACAATGAATTAATATCAATTAGTGCCAGAAGCAAAGGAAAAGTTGACGTTAGTAAAATAATGAATATAATGTGTGGTGGTGGAAACAAATACAGCGCTGCAACGAAGATTAATAGTAATGATTTAACTAGCGAAGGAAAAAAATTAGAAAAATTAACAAAACCTAACTTTTATATTGAAGAGAATTAAAAAATTCTCTTTTTTCTTGAAAATATATTTTATTATATGCTATGATTAATTTGATTAGTTTTTATATGATTTCGGAGGTAAAATGAGTATATCTAAAAATGATTTAATACTTGAAAAACAAAATCTTCTAAGTACAATAGATATTATAAGAAATGAAATATCACTTCTTAGTACAGATTTATATGACAAAGAAACTAAACTAAAAGAGTTTCAAAAAATGATGTGGGACAATAAAGCAGAACTTGATCCTGCAGAAATGAAAACATTAAGAACATCAAATGACCTAGAAGTATTTTTTCTAGAACAAAAAGCAAAAAAGTTTAAAAAATTGTATTCTATACAAAATAAACCATATTTTGCAAGAATAGATTTTGAAACAGAAACACATAAAGATAAAATTTATATAGGTATAACTAATGTTTGTAAAGATAATACATATTTTGTATATGACTGGCGTAGCCCTATTTGTTCTATGTTTTATGACTTCGGAGTAGGCGAGACTTTCTATACTGCTCCAGAAGGAGTTATAAAGGGTAATATTACACTTAAAAGACAATATCAAATTAAAGACGGTAAGTTAGAAAATGTTTTTGATACAACAATTAACATTGATGATGAGGTATTACAAAATGTTTTAAAAGAAAATTCTAGCAAATACATGAAAAATATAGTAAATACTATACAGCAAGAACAAAACTTAGTTATTAGAGATGATAAAACAGACACTCTAATAGTACAAGGTATAGCAGGTAGTGGTAAAACAAGTGTAGCACTTCATAGAATTGCTTATCTACTTTATAAAATTGATAATTTAAATAGTAATAATGTTTTAATATTTTCACCTAATAACATATTTCAAGACTATATAGGAAACGTATTACCAGAACTAGGAGAAGATAACACATTAATAACTACGTTCCATGATTTTGCTAACAGTTACATAAAAGAATATAAAAAAGTAGAATCATATTCATCTTTCTTATCAAGATATTATAAAAATGAATATCAAAATAACGATTTAATAAAATATAAATTAAGTGATAACATAATACCTATATTAGAAAACTATGCTTCTACAATTACTAAATTATGTCACTTTATTAAAAATATAGAATACAAAGAAGAAATTATTAGTAAAGATGAATTGAATGATTTATTTAATAATAGATATAATAAATTTAATTTATATGATAGATTTGATTATATTGCTGAAAAAATTAATAATAAATATTTTAAAGGTAAAAAACAAGATCAAATTAGAATTAAATCTCTTTTATTAAAATCTATTAATTTAACTACTAATATAAAAGAAATATATATTAGTTTTTATGATAGCCAAGAATTTTTAAATAGTTATAACGGTTATTTTAATAGAAACGAAAATATAAAAAATATAAATAAAAAAATACTAAATTATGAAGATTCAAGTTTATTTATATATTTAAAGTTTTTATTAACTAGTATACCATATAAAGTTAGTACTAAATTAGTTGTTATAGATGAAGCACAAGATTATACAATACTTCAATATAAAATAATAAAAAGTATATTTAAAAATGCTAAATATACTATACTAGGTGATATAAATCAAACTATAAATCCATTTTATAAATATGATAATTTAAATACATTACAAAATATATTTAATAAAAATAAAAAATATATAGAATTAAATAAAACTTATAGATCAACTGAAGAAATTATAGAGTATTCTAATAAAATATTAGGTTTAAAACATTCTGTTACAGTAAGACGAAATAATAATATACCTGTTAAAGTATATGAATTTGATTACGATACTCTAATAGAAAAAATTAAATATTTAAAAACTAAATATAATAGTGTAGCACTAATAACTAAAAGTAGTATAGATAGTTTAGAAATATATAATAATTTGAATAAAGAATTTAGCGATATAAGTATTATAAATGATGAAATAGATAACTATAATAGAAATTTAGTTATAATGCCAGTATTTATTTCTAAAGGATTAGAATTTGATTCGGTAATAATAATAAATAATTTTAGCAATGATAAATATTTATATTATATAGCAGTAACTAGAGCACAACATGAACTAATAGTATTTAATTCGACAAAATAAACAATATGTTCTTGATATAGTTATGAAGGTGATTATATTGAGAACTTTTTATATATTTAATTTAAATAAAAACTATATTGGTCTTGCTACTAGTGAACCTAATAAAATATATATAATATTAAAAAGTATATATAGTTATAATGATAAAAATATTGTTATACCATTTAATCTTTTTAAAGAAGTATGTAATTCTATAAATGTAGAGTTCTTTAATAAATATTTTTATGATAAATTAGTTAATGATGAAGATTACACTGTATTTAAAAATATACATATGTATCATAATTATTTTACTAATGAAGAAAGTAAAATGAATATATTTAAAAGCCATATAAAAATAAAATCTAATAAAGAAGATAATATATTTTTATTAAATATAAAAGATATAACTAATTTATTTGTATGTGATTTTATTAATGAATATTATAACTATTTTAGTAGTAGTAGTTATAAAAAATAATATTAATTTATTGTAATAACTTTATATATTTAGTATAATTAACTAGTAAGGAGTGATTATATGTTACAAGATATATTATTAGTACTTGTAGGTTTAATAATTGGTGGGCTTGCCGGATTCTTTATAGCAAAGAATTATATGATGAAATATTTTAAGAAAAATCCACCAATAAACGAGAAAATGATAGAAACTTTAATGAGCGGTATGGGTAGAAAACCAAGTCAAAAACAAGTACGTCAATTAATGCAACAAATGAATAAAATGATGTAGTATGAAAATAGATTTAAATTATTTAAATAGATTTGGTAAATTAGAAATAGATACTGATTTTAATATTGATCCCACATATTATAAAGATACAGATATTAGAGAGTTAAGAAATTTACATTTAGAAGGTGAAATTCAAATAGATTATAGTGATGATTTAGTTATGGATTTAAAAGTAAGTGGAATAATGGTATTACCATGTGCTGTTACTTTAAAAGATGTTCCATACGAATTTGAATCAGTAATTGAAGATTCTATTGGTAAATTTGATGAAATTTATAAAAATAACAAAAATACACTTGAAATATCTTCGATTTTATGGGAGAATATTGTATTGGAAATTCCCATTCGTGTTGTGTCAAGTAATATAGAACCTTCCAACACATCTGGGGATGGATGGGAATTAATTAGTTGATATTAAGGAAGGAGTGATAATATGGCAGTTCCATTTAGAAGAACTAGTAAAACTAAAAAGAGAATGCGTCGTACTCATTT
>CAKOJI010000025.1 GCA_934089255.1 uncultured Bacilli bacterium
AGATATATCAATTGAAGAAAAAATGAATGATGGATTCAATTATATTAATCGAGTTTTGAATAAAGATAAAGATGAAAAGATTGCGAAAAAGTAATCTTTTCATCTTTATAAATAAAAGCATTGCATTCGACTTACTTTTTGACAATCACCACACGGAGATAATGACCATATTGGAAATGCAAATTACTTAGTACAAAATTTTAAAGTTAATAAAGTAATATTTAATTGTGGAGAATTTAATGATTTAGAAAATAAACTTATAGATATCTTAAAAAAAGATAACATAAAGTATTATTCTTGCATTAGTAAACTAAATTTAAATAAATTAAAACTTAATTTATTAAATACAAAAGAGTATGATAATGAAAACGATAATTCTATAGTAACTTATATTAATATTAACAACTATAAATTCTTATTTATGGGAGATGCTGGAGTTGATAAAGAACAAGATATCTTAAATAAATATAGTTTAAAAAATATAGATTTTTTAAAAATAGGACATCACGGTTCTAATACAAGTAGTACTAAAATTTTTATAGATAGTATTAATCCAAAATACAGTCTAATTAGTGTAGGTAAAAATAATAGATATGGTCATCCTAAAAAAGAAGTACTTGATACTTTAAAAGATAGCAAAATATATCGAACAGATTTAAATGGCAGTATTGAAATCAAAATAAATAAAAAGGCTTATAAGATAAAAACTTTTAGTCCGTAGAAAGAAAGATATTATAATGTCACATTACAGACTTCTTTTTGCTTTATAGTATGAGATACTTATCATAAAATTGATATATTTTTTTTAACTTTTTTTACAAAATAACATATAAATAATAACTATATTTAAGGTTATTACATACAATATATTATAACGTTATAATGTTTTATATATATTTTAGTTGTGGCTACCACTAAAGAAAATGGAAATTAAATAATAGTTTCCTTTTTCTTTTATATTTTATTTTAAAACAATTAATTAAAAATACACAAAGAATATTAAAAGAATAAATGCAAGATTAAAAATTAATATAAATAAAATTGCATTTATCTTTTTAAGTAATTTTTGCTTTACACTTTTTGACAAAATAAAGAAAATATGCTAAAATTAAACACGTAAAAAGTTGTAAATATTAAGGGGGTTATATTTATGAACTTTTATAAAGAATTTTTAAAATATACATTAGAAATATGTATGTCAATATTTATTATAATGTTTGGTTATACTTTATGGAATAATTTTGATAATACAAATTATATGATTGCAAAAAGTAATAGCAATTTAAATGAAGTACAAGTCTATTTAGACGAAAACAAACTATATTTACATAACATTTCTAAAAATAAAAACAAAAAGAAATTATGTATAAAAATAGATAAAGAAGATAATACATTTATAGATAGTACAAAAATTATAATAGATGATAAGGTATATAATTTAACTGATTATAAAACTATAGAAGATGAGTACTATAAATATATTATATTAAATAATTTAGACTTTAATAGTTATGAAACAAAAGAATATAATGTTGCTATTGATACTAAAATTACAAATTATAACTATGAGTTTACAACAACTATATAGTTTACTATTGATATTCTTAAGATTATATTGATATAATTATCAAGAAAGAAGGTAATTATGAAAAATATAAAAGAATACATAGTAAACTTTTTTAATGGATTTATGATGGCTTTAGCAGATAGTGTTCCTGGAGTTAGTGGCGGAACAATAGCATTTTTACTAGGATTCTATGATAACCTAATAAATTCATTAGATTCTCTATTATCTAAAAATAAAGAACAAAGAAATAGTGGTAAAAAATATTTATTAAAATTAGGCATAGGATGGGTTATAGGTATGGCTATTTCAGTACTTATATTAACCAGTGTATTTGAAAAACACATCTATGAAATAAGTTCATTATTTATGGGATTTATTATATTATCTATACCTATAATAATTAAAGAAGAAAAAGAAACTTTAAGAGGTAAATACATAAATATTATATTTACAATAATTGGAATTATCTTAGTATATTTAATAACATACTTTAATAACACATCAATAACTACAATGTCACTTACTAATTTATCATTTAGTAGTGCAATATATATTTTTATAGCAGGTATGATTGCAATATCAGCAATGATTTTACCTGGAATAAGTGGTTCTACTTTACTTTTAATCTTTGGATTATATTTACCAGTTATAACAGGTATAAAAGATATATTACATCTTAATTTTGCTCCATTTTTTGGACTTACAATATTTGGACTAGGTATTATTACAGGAATATTATCAATTATAAAATTATTAAAAAAAGCACTAGATAAATATAGAACACAAACAGTATATATGATTATAGGATTAATGATAGGTTCTATATATTCTATAATTATGGGACCAACAACTCTAGATACACCAGTAAATCCAATAAATATTTATAACTTTAGTTTTATATTCTTTATAATAGGTGGCTTAGTAGTTTGGGGATTACAAAAAATAAAAAGCATTAATGAAAAATAATTAAATGCTTTTTTCTTTCTAATTAATACTTTTAATTTATTATACTTTATGCTAAAATTATTAATATAAAGGAAGTGTTTATTATATGAAAGATACTTATATGATATTCGGAATAGCATATGTAGTTATAGCAATCTCTCTAATAATATCTATGATAATTATAGTAAGAAAACATATGAAAAACAAATATAATAATGCACTAAAATTACTAGAAAGAGACAAAAATTTAATAATAAGTGCTTCTATATTAAGCGAATTAAATAAAGTAGAATCTTTAATAAATAATAAAGAATTAGAAAAAAAATATGAGGATTGGAAAGAAAAATTTAAAAACATAAAAGACAAAGAAGTACCAAAAATTACAGATGAGTTAATAAATGTTGAAGAAAAAATAAAAACAAGAAAATATAAAGAAATAGAAAAAGAATTAGCCAAGATAGAATTAGATATATACTTTATAAAAAGTAAATCAAAGTTTTTGCTAGATGAAATAAAAGAAATAACAACAAGTGAAGAAAAAAATAGAGAAATAGTTACAAATTTAAAAAGTTCATATAGAGAAATATTAGTAAAATATAATAATAACAAAGAAGATTATAACCTTGTGTCAAGTCCAATTGAATTACAATTTGAAAACGTTGATAAATTATTTGCAGCATTTGAAAAAAGTATGGAAAACAATGCTTATACAGAAGTAGGAAAAATAGTAAAAGCATTAGATGATACAATAGGAAACTTAAGTATTGTAATAGAAGAAGCACCAAGTATTATTTTAATGTCAAAGGTTTTAATACCAAAAAAAATTAATGATACGCATTCAATTTATGAAAAAATGACTAAAGAAGGCTATAACTTAGATTACCTAAAAATTGATTATAATATTGAAGAATCAGAAAAGAAAATAGCAGACGTATTAGATAGATTAAAAGTACTAAATTTAGTAGATTCTATATTTGAATTAAAAACTATATTAGATTATTACGAAAATCTATATAATGATTTTGAAAAAGAAAAAGTCAGTAAAAAAATGTTCGAAGAATATACTAGAACTATTGGAATTAGATGTAAAAAAATATTAAATATTATATTTAATATAAATAAAAAAATAGAAGATATTAAATATAGTTATGATTTAACAGAAGATGAAGTAAAAATAATTGATGAAATATCTCTAACAGGAAAATCTATAAAAAGTGAATATGAAGCAATAATAGAAGATTATAGAAGTAAACTATTTGCATACTCAAAGCTAGCACGTGAAATGGAACTTTTAAATTTAAAACTTTCTAAAACTGAAGACAAACTTGATTATACATTAAAAAGTTTAGGAAGCCTAAAAGAAGACGAACTAAGAGCAAGAGAACAACTAGAAGAAATAAAAGGAATTTTATCTAGTGCAAAAGAAAAAATTACTAGTTATAAACTACCTGTTATTCCAAAATGTTATTATATAGAATTAGAAGAAGCAACAGAAGCAATTAGAGAAATGATTAAAGAACTAGAAGCAAAACCGATTAACATAAGAACATTAAACATAAGAGTAGATACAGCGAGAGACTTAGTACTAAAACTATATAATACTAGCAATGAAACAATAAAAACAGCTTGGATGGCAGAAAATGCAATAGTTTATGGAAACAGATACAGGGTAGGAAATAAAGAAATTAATGACGGTTTAGAAAGAGCAAGCATAGCATTTATGAAAGGTAATTTTAAACTATCATTAGAAAATTCTATAAAAGCAATAAACATAGTAGAACCAGGAATACATAAAAGATTACTTGAAGCATATAAAAAGTAATCTTTTTAATTTCAACTATCTATGTTACAATGAATGTGGTGATAAAATGAAAAGTCTATTATATAAAATAAGATGTCTAAAAAACATTAACTTTAAAACAATATTTAAAATAGTAAACAATATAAATAAAAAAACAAATAAAAGTAAATTAGTTTTATTCTTTGATATTATTATATGTGCTAACAAATATGGTGCTGGTTATTATGATTATCAAGAATTTGAATTTTATAATTTAAATAAAGAAGAAAGAAAAACATATTTAACAAGAGTAAAAAATAATAATATTGTAAAAAAATATAATAATAAAGAAAAAACTTATTTATTTGATAATAAATATGAATTTAACAAAATATTTGATGAATATTTAAAAAGAGATTGGTTATACTTAGATGACAATCTAGAAGAATTTATAAAATTTTGTAAAAATAAAAAAGAAATAATTGTAAAACCAGTTGATGGTTGTGGTGGAGTCGGAGTAGAACTAATCGATTTAAAAAACCAAAATCAAGAAAAATTATATAATAAGTTACTTAAAAATAATCAAAAAATTATCGAAGAAAAAATAATACAAAATAAATTATTATCAAAATTAAATAAAAGTAGTGTAAATACATTAAGAATAGTTTCGTTTTTTGATGGAAAAGAGACTCATATTTTAAACGTGGTTTTAAAAATAGGAAATGGTGGAGTTACAGATAATTTTTCTTCTGGAAGTATGTATACATTTGTTAAAAATGGAAAAGTTATAGTACCTGCTATTGATAGAAATGATAACATATTTAAAATTCATCCAATTAGTAAAGAAAACATTGTTGGTTATGAAATACCAAATTATGAAAAATGCATTGAATTAGTTAAAAATTGTTCAAAAAAAATACCAGATATAAAATATGTAGGTTGGGATGTTGCTGTTACAGAAAATGACGCAGTATTAATAGAAGGCAATTGTTATCCAGGAATATATCAAATAAAGCCTTCATTTTTAGAAAAAAAAGAAGGTTTAGTTAAAATATATGAAGAAGCATTAAAAATTAAAATTGACAAATTATAATTAATAAACTATAATTAGTTACATAAAGCAAGAGAAAAAGACGGTTTATAATAGAGTTTAAAGAGAGTTTGTGGTTGGTGAAAACAAATAACAAAGTTATAAACAAATCACTTTGGATGCGCTTTTCTGATAAAGAGAAGACGTTAATCGCGTTAAGATTAATAAGATGACTTAGTTCATAAATTAAGGTGGTACCACGAAGATTTTCGTCCTTATGTTTATGAATTTTTTTAATGGAGGGAACTATGAAAAATTTTAAAGAATTAGATAAAAGAAATGTACACGATGTAGAAACAAGCATATTAGAAGAATGGAAAAAAATAGATATATTAAATAAAACTATAGAAAATAGAAAAAATAATTCTAATTGGGTATTTTATGATGGACCAGCTACAGCAAACGGAATGCCTGGATTACATCATATGGTTGCTAAATTCTTAAAAGATACATTTTGTAAATACCAAACTATGAAAGGTCACAAAGTACTAAGAAAAGTAGGATGGGATACTCACGGTTTACCAGTAGAAGTAAACGTAGAAAAAAAATTAGGATTTACTGGAAAAAATGATATAGAAAAATATGGTATAAAAGAATTTAATGAGTTATGTAAGGAAACTGTTTGGGATAATGAAGCAGCATTTAGAAAATTAACTGATGAAATGGGACAATTTATTGACTTAGACAATAGATATATAACGTATGATAATAATTATATTGAAACAGAATGGTGGATATTAAAGAAATTTTTTGATGAAGGGCTATTTTATGAAGGTGTAAAAATAATGCCTTGGTGTCCTAGATGTGGAACAGGACTTGCAAGTCACGAAGTTGCTCAAGGATATAAAGAAGTAGATGCAAATACAGTAATAGTACCTTTTAAATTAAAAGACAAAGACGAATATTTTCTAGTTTGGACAACAACACCCTGGACCTTAATATCAAACGTAGCATTATGTGTTAATCCTGATGAAGATTATGTATTAGTAAATTCTAAAGGTTACAAATTTATAGTAGCGCTTTCATTAGCAAATAATGTATTAGGGGAAGACTACGAAGTAATTAAAACATTTAAAGGTAAAGAATTAGAATATACTGAGTATGAACAACTAATTCCAAGTGATATTGAAATAAATGGAAACGCATTCTTTGTAACTTGTGATAATTATGTTACTATGACTGACGGAACTGGTATTGTACATATTGCACCAGCATTTGGTGAAGATGATGCAAAAGTAGGTAAAAAATATAAACTTGCTTACGTTAACCCAGTAGGAGAAGATGCAAAATATACCGCTGGATTATGGCAAGGAATGAATATTTTTGATGCTGATTTAGAAGTTATTAAATATTTAAAAGCAAACGATAAATTATTCAAAAAACAAAAAATAAAACACGATTACCCACATTGTTGGAGATGTGATTCACCTCTTGTATATTATTCAAGACCAAGTTATTATTTAGAAGTAACTAAATTAAAAGATAAAATCATAGAACAAAATAAATTAGTAAAATGGTACCCATCTTATGTTGGTGAAAAAAGATTTGGTAATTGGTTAGAGAATATGAACGATTGGGCAATATCGAGAAACAGATATTGGGGTACACCATTACCACTTTGGAAATGTTCATGCGGTCATATGGAAATGATAGGTTCAAGAAAAGAATTAAGCGATAAATCAATTGAAAAAATTGATCCAAATACAATTGATTTACATAGACCTTACGTTGATGATATACACATTAAATGTAGTGAATGCGGTAAAACTATGTCAAGAGATGTCTCTGTAATAGACTGTTGGTTTGACAGCGGTTCAATGCCATTTAGTCAATATCATTATCCATTTGAAAATAAAGACCTTTGGAAAAGTCAATACCCAGCAGACTTTATAGCAGAAGGTATTGATCAAACTAGGGGTTGGTTCTATTCCTTACTAGTAATAGGAACATTCGTAACAGGAAAAAGTCCATATAAAAACGTATTAGTAAACGAATTATTATTAGATAAATTCGGACATAAAATGCATAAAAGCAAAGGAAATGCAATTGAACCATTTACTATAATTAAAAAATATGGTGCAGATACAGTAAGATGGTATTTAGCATACGTTAGTCCAACTTGGACACCATTAAAATTTGATGAAGAAGGTTTAAAAGAAGTACATTCTAAATTCTTCAATCCATTTAAAAATACATATTCATTCTTCCAAATGTATGCAAATACAGATAAAATTGACATAAACGATTGTAATGTAGAAATAAAAGATAGAGAAGAAATAGATAGATGGTTAATATCAAAATACAATAAATTATTAAAACATTGTACTGAAGCTTACGACAAATATGATTTAAACGAAGTAGTAAAAACAGTAACTACATTCGTATCAGATGATTTGTCTAATTGGTATATAAGAAGAAATAGAAATAGATTTTGGTCTAGTTCTCTAGATAATTCTAAGAAAGCTGTATACATTACAACTTATGAAATCTTAGTAGGATTATGTAAATTATGTGCTCCAATAATACCATTTACAACAGAAGAAATATATAAAGATTTAACTAATGAAGAATCTGTTCATTTATGTGATTTTCCAAAATATAATGAATCTTATATAAACGAAGAAATAGAAATAAAAATGGATTTAGTAAGAGACTTAATAAGTACTGGTAGATTTGTAAGAGAAGAAACAAAAATAAAAGTAAGACAACCACTTAGTGAATGTCTTATAGATGGTAAATATGAATCTATATTAGGAGATTTAGTTAATCTAATAAAAGAAGAATTAAACGTAAAAGAAGTAGTCTTTGTTAGTGATTTAACTAAATATATGAATTTTACAATAAAACCTAATTTTAAAGTATGTGGTGCTATGTTTGGCTCAAAAATAAAACTATACAGTGAAGCACTTAAAGACCTAAATAAAGATGATATAGATTTATTATTAAAAGGCGAAACTATTACAATAGATTTTGATAGTGAAAGACTTGATATAACTAACGATATGGTAGACATAAGAATTGAATCAAAAGAAGGATTCAATGTAGGTATGGATAATAATAAATTTATTATATTAAATACAGAATTAACACGTGAATTATTATTAGAAGGTCTAGCTCGTGAAGCTGTGTCTAAAATTCAAAATTTAAGAAAATCTACAGGACTTGATATAGCAGATAGAATAGAACTATATTATAATAGTGACGAAGAAGTAAAAGAAGCATTTAGTATGTTTAAAAAATATATTATGGATGAAACTTTATCTATAGTATTTGAAGAAACAAATGAAAAATTAGATATAGTAGATATTAACGGACACGAAGTAGGAATTAAGATAAATAAAGCTTAATTCCTTTTTTTATAATTAAATTTAAAAAATAAAAAAATTCTAAAACTAGAATTTTCTATATAAACCAATAGCCTTACCCAAAATAGTACAATTACTAAGTATGATAGGAGACATAGTATCGTTTTCAGGTTGCAATCTAATATGATCCTTTTCTTTATAAAACGTTTTTAAAGTTACTTCATTATCTTCTGTCAATGCAACTACAATATCTCCATTTCTAGCAACATTTTGTTTTTGAACAATAACAAAATCACCGTCATATATTCCTACATTAATCATAGATTCACCAGAACATTTTAAAGTAAAAATAGTTTCCTTGTTAGGAATAAGTGATGCAGGTAAATCAAAAAATTCATTAGGTTGTTCTATTGCTTCAATTGGATTACCACAAGAAATTTTACCAAGTAATGGAACTTTAACAATTTCTTCATTCTTTTCTGCAAATTCATTTTCAACTAATAATTCTATCGTTCTAAATTTATTTGTCTCTTTTCTAATCAAACCTTTTTTTTCTAACTGTGTTAAATGTGCGTGTACAGTTGCCGGACTACTCAAATTCATCCCTTTACATATTTCTCTTACAGAAGGTGGAAATCCATGATCAACAATATATTTTTTTATAAAAGTTAATGTCTCAGCTTGCTTTGCAGTAATAGTTTCCATATTTTTTATCACCTCTCGATATTATATTAACATTTAATATGTAAAATGTCAAACATTTGTTTTAATATACATTGACACAAACAAATATTCGTATTAAAATAAAATTACAAAAGAAGGAGGTATATTTATGAAAAAATATTTAAATGATTATAAGGAGGTAATTTTATTTTATTTAACAATAGTTATATGTTTTATAGGTTTATATTTTAGATTTAAATATTTAAATGCTTAATATTATATGATAAAATAATAAAGTGATGTTAAATGAAAAAAAGAATATTAATTCCTTATGCTACATATGGAAGTGGTCATAAAAGCATAGCTGAATATATAAAAAAATATTTTGAAGAAAACGGTGATTATGAATGTTTAACATTAGACTTAATAACTGATTCTTCATATATAGTAAGCAAATTTAGTAAAAAAACTACTGAATTTTTTATGACTAAACTTCCTAGCATATGGTCACTTTTGTATTATGGATTTGATAATAAAATATCAGCATATATATCAGGAAAAATTAACCTAAATTTATATGATAATAAAAAATTAAAAAAAATAATAACTGACTTTAACCCTGATATTACTATAGCAACTCACTTTTTTGGAACAGATTTAATAAATAAATATAATAAATTAAATTTGACAAATTCTAAACTTGTTACTGTAATTACAGATTATCAATCACATGATTTTTGGTTAAATTCCATAAAAGGAACTGACGCAATAATAGTCAGTAGTTTAAATGAAAGAATTAAATTGCTAAAAAGAGGTTATAAAAATAAACAAATTCATACATCAGGTATACCAATACTATCTGATCTAACACCGTTAGAAAACAAAAATGATATTTTAAAAAAACTAAATTTAGATACTAATAAAAAAACAGTTTTATTCTTCGTTGGCGGAGGAAATGGAGCATTACTTAATTTAACTTATTTTAAACATATCTTAAAAAACGATTATGATTGTAATTTAATTTTTATTGCAGGAAAAAATAAAAAAGCTGAAAAACGAGCAAACGAAATGTTAAATGAATACAAAAGAAAAAATACTAAAATATATGGTTTTGTAACAAATGTTAGTGAATTATATAAAATTAGTGATATTGTTATTACAAAACCAGGTGGAGCACAAACAACAGAATGTCTACTCTTTAATAAACCTATGATACTTATAAAAAGTAATGGTGGACAAGAAATAGGAAACAGAAGATTTTTAGTGAGAAACGGTTTTGCTAAATGGGCAAAAAATAAAAATAGTTTTGCATCTTCACTAAATACACTTTTAAAAAATAATAAAGAAATAGAAAAAATGAAGAAAAAGATAAATAAATATGATGAAAAAAAATCAATGGAAAAACTATTTAAAATTGTAGAAAAGATATAATCTTTTTGTTATAATATACGAATTGGAAGTGAAATTATGAATTTACCAAATATGATAGAAGCAAAAAAAAGAAGTAAAAATCCTATTAAATATGAATATTTTAATATTGATGAAAAAGAAGTATTTAAAAATAAAAAATATTATATTAGAACTTATGGTTGTCAAATGAATGTTCATGATAGTGAAGAAATAAAAGCATTATTAGAAAAAGTAGGTTTTAATGAAACAAACGAAATGGAAAATGCAGATTTAATAATACTTAATACGTGTGCAATAAGAGAAAATGCTCATGATAAAGTATTTGGATTTTTAGGTAGATGTAAACATTTAAAAAAAGATAAAAAAGATTTAATAATTGCATTATGTGGTTGTATGGCGCAAGAAGAACACGTAGTTAATGAAATATTAGATAAACATAAATATATCGATATAGTCTTTGGTACACATAATATAAACGAATTACCAACTATGCTAATTAATAAAATGAATAAAACAAATATTAAAGTATATTCAAAAGAAGGCGAAGTAATAGAAGTTGGTAACTTATATAAAAGAGATAGCCTATATTCTGCATGGGTTAATATTATGTATGGATGTGATAAATTCTGTACTTATTGTATAGTTCCTTATACAAGAGGTAAACAAAGAAGTAGAAAAAGTGTAGATATTATAAAAGAAGTAAATGAACTAAAAGAAAAAGGATACAAAGAAATTACTCTTTTAGGACAAAATGTCAATGCTTACGGAAAAGATTTAAAAGATGAAATAAATTTTAGTGAATTATTAGAAGCAGTTGCTAAAACAAATATTCCACGTATAAGATTTGTTACATCACATCCTTGGGATTTTACAAATGATATGATAGATGTTATAGCAAAATACAAAAATATAATGCCTTATATACATTTACCTTTGCAAAGTGGAAACAATAACATTTTAAAACTTATGGGAAGAAGATATACAAAAGAAGAATATCTTAAACTTTTTGACAACATAAAAAATAAAATAGAAAATGTAGCAGTTACAACAGATATAATTGTTGGCTTTCCAAATGAAACTGACGAAGATTTTAAAGATACACTTGATGTGGTTAATTACTGTAAATATGATAGTGCCTTTACATTTATATTTTCACCACGTGTTGGAACACCAGCTGCATTAATGAAAGATACAATAGATAAAGAAACAAAAGAAAAAAGATTACAAGAATTAAACGAGTTAGTTAATAAATATTCATTAGAAAATAATAAAAAACTATTAAATACCACACAAAAAGTTTTATTAACAGAAATAAGCGAGAAAGATAATAATAAACTATGTGGTTACACTGAAACAATGAAATTAGTTAATGTAACTTGTGACAAAAATTTAGTAGGTACAATACAAGACGTTATAATAACTGATGCTAAATCATTTAGTTTAGATGGAATAATTAAATAATTGTTTATTAAGTTTGAACAATTATTTATTTTTTGTTATAATTTTCATATAGAATGAGTGATAATATGAATAATGAACCAATAACTTTAGGAAAAATAAAAAAAGGTGGAAAAACTAAACCAATTCTAATAATTATAATATTTTTATTTATGGGTTCTTTCATACTTTTTTTACCAACAATAATTAATTATTTTGGTGATTATAATTTAATAGATTTAATAAAAAACGGAGAACTAATTGATTTTTTCAAAAACCATAACTCATATATTAATAAACAAGACGACACTATAAAAAATAACACTACTTTAGAAAATACATCTATTAATACAAAAACTGTATTAGAAAGTAATAATATAACTTTAAATAATTTTGAAATTACTAGAACTAATATAAAATTTAAAATAAATAACGAACAAAATATAGATTTAGATAATAATTATTACTATTTAATATTAAAAAAAGATACTACTACTATTTATATTAGAATAGAAAATAAAAATGAATTAAATTTTACATTTACTACACCATTAAAAGATACACTAAATATTTCTGGAAATATAAAAAAATATAATGATAATGATTATCCAAAATTTACTTTATCTAGTGATGAAACAGGATTATCTAGTTTAATTTGTACAAAATCACTTAATAATTATGAATATATATTTGATAATAATTTATTAGTAAGAATAAAATTAAATTATACATATAACGATACTGGTAATAACTCTATATATTTAAGTGAATTTGAAAAATATACAGCATTACAAAAACAAATAACACTTAATGGTAATACTTCAAACATTACAGAAAATCAAACAGGTTTTACTTTTACAGCTGATGTTAATTTAAATAATCAAACTAATTTAGTATTTGATAATTATTATAAATTTAATACTAAATCTAATAAAGTAAATTTTGATATGATAGCAAAAGGATATGATTGCAAATGACTTATAATTTTAGTATAAATGATTTTGAAGGTCCTTTGGACCTTTTATTACACCTTATAAAAATAAATAAAATGGAAATAGAATCAATAAATATTGAAAGCATAACATCACAGTATTTAGAATTTATTGATAAAATGAAAAATGAAAGTATTGATGTAGCAAGCGAATATTTAGTAATGGCTAGTGAACTAATACATATTAAAAGTAAGGCATTAATAAATATAAAAGATGAAGAAAATGACGAATACGAAATTAATAGTGAAGAAGAATTAAAACAAAGACTATTAGAATATGAACAAATAAAAAATATAACAAATACGTTTAAAAATCTAGAAGATAATAGAGGAAAAGTATATACAAAAATACCAACAAACTTAAATGAATATAAAAAGGACATACCTCTAGATACGAATATAACATTAGATGATTTAATAAAAGCATTTGAAGATTTTTTAAACAGAGAAAAATTAAAAAAACCAATTAATACTAAAATAACAAAAAAAGAACTAAGTGTTAATGACAGAATAAAGAGTATTAGAACTCTTTTAGATAAAAAAAATAAACTAAAATTTATAGATTTATTTGATAATTATACAAAACCATACATAGTAGTAACATTTCTATCTATATTAGAAATGACTAAAAATGAAGAAATAAAAATAAATCAGGAAAATAATTTTGGAGAAATAATATTAGAAAAGATGTGATAACGTGGAAGAATTATTAGGAGTATTAGAAGGAATACTATTCGTAGTTGGAGATGAAGGAATAAATTTAAATACCTTATGTGAAATAATGAACATAAGTGAAACAGAAGCAAAAGATTTATTATTGAAATTAAAAAAAAGTTATGAAGAAAAAAATCGTGGTCTTAGAATTTCTTATTTAGGAGACGCTTTTAAATTAACAACAAAAGAAGAACATAGAAAATATTATGAAAAAATGGTTATCAATCCTGAAACTAATACACTAAGTCAAGCAGCATTAGAAGTATTAGCAATTGTTGCATATAATCAGCCAATAACTAGAATAGAAATAGACGAATTAAGAGGCGTTTCTTGTTCTCACGTAATAAGAAAGTTACTAGCTAAAGGCTTATTAAAAGAAGCCGGTAAAAGTGATATGCCAGGAAGACCAAATTTATATAAAACAACAAGTGAATTCTTAGATTATTTTGGTTTAGCGACTATAGAAGATTTACCAACATTAAATATAAATGATAATGAAACAGACGAAAAAGAATTATTTACATCAATTTACAAGGAAGAAAATGAATAAGATAGGATATAGTAAAGTAAATAACTTAGAAAAATGCACTTGCTTTGTAGAAGATAATATATATAACAAAATATTTAGTAATATAACACTAGAAAAAAATATTATTAATACATCATTTACAGATTGTGAATTTATTAATTGTATTATGAACATAAAAGTATCAAATAGTACATTTACTAATTGTAAATTTATTAACTCAGATATGTCTAATATAGAATTTGATGAGTGTGGCCTACATTTTATTACTATATCTAATTCTAAATTAACAGGATTAGAATTAACTAATGGAGTAATTAAAAATAGTATAATTGAAGATAATAAAATGAACTTAACTAATATTGCTAACTATCAAGTTAATAACGTACACTTTATTAACAATAATATGCTAAATAGTAGAATATTCAATGTAAAATTTACAAAAACTACATTAAACAATAACGATTTAACTAATTTAGAAGTAATTAGTACTAGTTTAAAAAATATTGATATTAGTTCAAATAATATAAAAAATATATTAATATCTCCAAATGATTTAAAAGGAAGTACAATAGAATATAACCAAATCTATGATTTAATTAACTTATTAGGAGTAAATATAAAATAATTTACAAGATTACAAAAATTATGTTATAATTTACTTGTACTTGCCCCCGTGGCGGAATTGGTAGACGCGCTGGACTCAAAATCCAGTGTCACTAGTGACGTGTCGGTTCGAGTCCGACCAGGGGCACCATTAAAGATTTATTCGAACTAGAAATAGTTCGTTTTTTCTCGCTTAAAAATATATAGTGACCGAAAAGTGACTGAAAAGTGGCCGGATATATTGATATTATTTTTTAAAACGCTTAAATCAATTTTCGTTAAACATAATATCTCGTTAGATAATAATAAATATAAGAGTTTAAATATTATTAATTTAAATAATCAATATACAAATT
>CAKOJI010000026.1 GCA_934089255.1 uncultured Bacilli bacterium
AATGGTGGCTCCAACGGGAATTGAACCAGTGACACAAGGATTTTCAGTCCTCTGCTCTACCGACTGAGCTATGGAGCCAATAAAAAATGGCGGTCCGTACGGGATTCGAACCCGTGATCTTCTGCGTGACAGGCAGACGTCATAGGCCTCTAGACTAACGGACCATTGGTTGCGGGAGTAGGATTTGAACCTACGACCTCTGGGTTATGAGCCCAGCGAGCTACCGAACTGCTCCATCCCGCGATGAATATAAAATTAATTGGCGGAGAAAGAGGGATTCGAACCCCCGCGCCGTTGCCGACCTCCTGGTTTTCAAGACCAGTCCCTTCAACCGGACTTGGGTATTTCTCCATTTGTTCTTCAAGGAACAAGTTGATTATAGCATATAAAAATAAAATTAGTCAACAAATTTTGGAAAAAAACATAAAAAAAGTGTAATTTTTTATAAAATTTTAACTTTTTTGCTATTTTTTTAAAAAAATTGAAAAAAAGTGTTGATTTAAATTAATTTTTGGGTTATACTCAAATAGTCTTAATTAATTAAGACGCCGAGTGGTGTCGCCCAAGTGGCGGAACAGGTAGACGCACAGGACTTAAAATCCTGCGAGATTTAACCCTCGTGCCGGTTCAAGTCCGGCCTTGGGCACCATTTATTTGTTTAGAATATCTCTCGGGCGATTAGCTCAGTTGGTTAGAGCACCTGCCTTACAAGCAGGGGGTCATAGGTTCGAGTCCTATATCGCCCACCATTTTTGCCGACATAGCGTAACTGGCAGCGCAACTGACTTGTAATCAGTAGGTTGGGGGTTCGACTCCCTCTGTCGGCACCACTTTTTGGAGGGATAGCGAAGTGGTCAAACGCGGCAGACTGTAAATCTGTTCCTTCGGGTTCCATGGTTCAAATCCATGTCCCTCCACCACTTTAGATTGCCTCGTAGCCAAGTGGTAAGGCATCAGACTTTGACTCTGACATTCCGGTGGTTCGAACCCACCCGAGGCAGCCATCTTAATTATTATATTCGTCTCGTTAGCTCAGTTGGTAGAGCATTTGACTTTTAATCAAAGGGTCATGCGTTCAAGTCGCATACGAGACACCAGTTGAAATTTAAAGTTTGTGTAGTTCACAAGCTTTTTTCATGTTTTAAAATATGTAGTATCTTATATTAATTTTTAAATTAATAGTAATTATATAAAAAAATCTAGTATATAACTAGATATTAATCTATCTTTTTAATGTTTATTATATCGTTTATGTTTATTAATTCATTATCTATTGTTATTAAATTAGTATTAGTTTTTCCTATTATAGTACATATTATATCTTTATCTTTTAAAGTTATATTAACTTTTGTTTTATAGATATAATCAGTAGATTTAAATATATTATCTATTTTTTTTAATATTTCATATTTTGTATATTTTTTAGTATCTGTATTATTATTTTTAATAGTAATATATTCTTCGTTGTTATCTATTTTTTTATCAAAAGTATTTGTAAATAAATCTGGTAATTTTTTCATATTTTCACCCTAATAAAATATATGAATAATTTTTTATAATAATAACAAAATATTAATATGAGAAAGAATTTTATTAAATATTTAATTTTAATTATTTTATTATGTTTAGTTGGTTTAACTGCTATTTATTTTTCTGGTAGTATAGTTAATAATAATATGTATTATTTTAAAAGACAGTTAATATATTTTTTTGTTGGTTTATGTTTATTTTTCTTTTTTATATGTATAAATATAAAATTAATATATAAGTATAGTTTTTTAATATATATAGTTAATATTTTGCTTCTTTTTTATGTGTTATTTTTTGGTGATACTATAAATGGTAGTAAAAGTTGGATAAATTTATTTGGTGTTAGTTTACAACCTAGTGAGTTTGCTAAAATAGGTTTATTACTTTGTTTAGATAAATATATAAAAAGTAAGTATGGTTTTATTAAAAGTATTATTTTATTAATAGTTCCTAGTATTTTAACTTTTTTACAACCAGATACTGGTACTGTAATATTTTATTTAGTAATATATTTTAGTATATTTATATCTCTTAGATTATCTAAGAAAGTATATATTTCTATATTTGGTTTATGTTTTATATTTATTGGAGTTTTTTTCTATTTATATTTTTTTCAGAGTGAATTATTTATTAAATATTTGGGTACTAATTTTTTTTATAGGATAGATAGGTTAATTAATTTTGCTAATAGTAGTGGGTATCAAATTAATAATGCTTTAATTGGTATAGGTAATGGAGGAGTTTTTGGTAATTTAGGTAAGTATGTTATTTATATACCAGAAGCGTTAACTGATTTTATGTTTGCAAATATATTAACTATGTTTGGTTTTGTTGGTGGTGTAGCAGTTATTATATTGTTTGTGTTAATAGATATTTTACTTATTAAAGATATTTTTAATATTAAAAAACATAGATTTTATATTATTGGATTGTTTGGATTATTTTTATATCAACAAATTCAACATATATTTATGGATGTTGGTTTATTACCTATTACTGGTATAACATTACCTTTCATTAGTTATGGGGGTAGTAGTTTAATTAGTTATTTTATATTATTTGGTATTCTTATGAATATAAAAAAGTATCGTTATGATACTTAGTAATAAGCCCCTCCTTGATAGTTATAAAAACCAGTTGGTCTATAATATGGGTTATATGGTTGATATGGTTGGTATGGGTATGGCGCTTGTGCTGGTGGGTTAACATATACTGGACGTGGGCGTGATACACCAACTATTCCTGCTCCTGCGAGACCACCTAATAAAAATGGTACAAAGAATTGTCTATCTTCATATTGGTTATTATAATACATAATAAAACTCCTTTCATATTATTATAATTAAGGAGTTTATTTTTTAATAGGCGTATAACCTATATAAGTTAATACTTGGAGTACTATTAAATCTTAAGTTTAAACGTGTGGTTCCTATTCCATTTGAAACAAATATTATTTTATTATCAATATTGTAGTAATTATCGTAATATGTTTTTGCACCTACTGGTGTATATATTGGACCAATTAACGGAATTCTAACTTGACCGTTATGTGAGTGACCTGATAGAAGTACATTAAATTTATAGTCTTTTATTTGGTTATATTCGTCTGGTTCGTGAGCTAATACTATTCTATATAAATTATCATCTTTATTTAATATTTCGTAATTTACTTTTGTTTCGCTTTTGTCACTTAAACCTATTATACTAATTGGTGTTGTTAATTTATAATAGAGTAATTTTTCTTCATTATCTAATATAGTGAAGTTATTATCCATTATTTTTTTGTATGTTTCTAAAGTTTTTATATCGTGATTTCCGGTTACAGCGAAGTTACCTAATTTTGAATTAATATTATTTAATATGTTTCTTACTTCTTCTGTTTCTTTATCATTTAATTTTTTTGATTTATCTATTAAGTCTCCTGTAAAGAATACAATATCTGGATTTTGTTTATTTATTAAGTTAACTATTTTGGTTAAATAATTTTTATCAACAACTGTTCCGTAGTGTACATCTGAAAAGTGTACTATTTTTAATCCGTCAAAACTATCTGGCATAGTGTTGTTTTCTATTTTATATTCTTTAACTATTAAATGATATGGTTCTATGTAACGTGAATATATAAGTAGTAAGCCTATAATTAGTATAAAATATACTAAAATGGTATTTTTTTTATTAGTTTTGTTTTTATTATTTTTTTTCATATTACTCCTTTAAATAGTAGTACTATTATTACTGTTAAAGTATTATTTATGACGTGTAACAATATATTATTAAATATATTATTAGTTTTTATATATGTTATACTGAATGTTAAACCTAGTATAAAGTATGGTATAAAGTATAATAATTCTATTAATTTAGTATTTGATAATAAGTGTAGAGTAGAGAATATAATTGATGATATTATTATAAATATAGTGTTATTTTTTATTGCTTTTTTTAAGCTTAGTCTAAATATTATTTCTTCTATAAATGGTGTTAGTGTACACAACATTATTGAATATATTATTTTATTATTTAGTAATACTTTTCTATTTTCTAGTTCATTATTTGATATTCCATTTGGAATGATTTTATAATTTATTATGTAGTTTGCTAATATCATTAGTGAAAAACCTATTAAAAAATATATTAATGATTTAAGTATATCTTTTTTATTTATTTTTTTTAAATCTTTTTTCAAATCATTTTTGTATATTATTATAAAATATATTGCTAATAATATATAAGTTATGAACAAAATAATCATATATTCTTTAGTATATGGTTTTTTATTTAATAGTAATGGAACTAAACTAGGAAATAAAATATATACTAATAAATTACTTATTGTTTTTTTCATATTTTCACCTTAATTAATTTTAACATATTTTTATTTTATTTTAAAGATGCATATGTTATAATTAATTAAGATAAGGGTGGTAATTAATGAACAAAGTAATTAATTCGTTATTATTTGTATTTATATTTTTCTTTATGATAGTTAATGTTAATGCAGAATGTAGTTATCAAGAGAGAAAGAGTTTATTAAATGATGCTAAGAGTGTTGATATTTCTGTTAGCCCTAAAGAACAATTAATTGAAAGTGATAATATTGTTGATTCAAATGGGCAAGGAGTTCCGTATGAAAGAATTGAATATTCATTTGATTTTATAATTGCTAACCTACCAAATACACTTTTTATTAAATATTATACAGATTTTGATGAACCAGAAAACTATATTGATGAAAGTAATTTAAATGATGGTATATTTACTTTTAATGATAATAATTTTACTTCTTTTAAAACTTATTATTTTGAATTTAGGTCTAATAATAATAATTGTGCGGGTGAAATTTTTTATACTAAAAAGATAGTAAAACCTAAGTATAATAATTATTCTGGTTATGCAGCTTGTTCAGATGAAAATTTTAGTAAAACAAAATATTGTGAGAAATTTATAACTAAAGATTTGAATATAAATGAAGAACAATTTTTTAAACTATATAATGATAGTCTTACAAAAAATAATAAGAGTAATGTTGATAAAAATGATAAAAGTTTTATAAAAAAATATTGGTATGTTTTATTAATTTTAATTATTATTCCTTTAATTATAATTAGTATTATATTAATTAGTAGGAAGAGAAGTGAATTATAATGAAAAAGTATTTAAAATTTATTATTACTCTTGTTTTAGTGCTATTTATATTTAATTTAAATGTCAAAGCTGAAATATGTGATGATAGTGATACTTTTATAAAGTCTGGTAGTAGTGCATATTGTCAATCAAAAACTAATTTGTATACCTATTATGATTCCGTAACTAATAATCAAAACCATGTAGTTTCATTATATAAAATTTCTTCAAACAACAAATATTTAGGAAACACTGAATATGCTATGTGTTTGGATCCTGGATTTAATTCTCCTACTACTAAAACAACAAGACCATATACATATTATAGAAGTTTGAATAATTTTTCTTGTGATTCAGATTTTTATAAAGTATATCAATATTTTGTAAATGATGTTGCGTATGCTAAGACGACATTAAATAATACATTTTATTTGGAACAAGCGAATGTTGCTTTAAGAGTTTTAGCTGTTGATGATGGCTGTGCATTAGTTACTGATAGAATGAATCAAAATTCCTATTATTCTGGTTTTCACAAACATATTTATAAACAGTTTTCCGGAATAGATTCAAATGCTGGAAGTCGTACGAGTATAGTTAAAAGTATTTATAATAACTCACCAATTAATAGATATAAAACTTTTTATAATACGGTTAAAAATGGTGGATTTCTATGGAATAATCCTTTAAAGATAACTCCATCTTGGGAATACGATAATGAAAATAATAAGTACGTATTTAATTTTGAGATTAAATTTACTAATGAAACTAGTCAATATTTTAATTCTAACGATAGTGGCTTATATAGTGGTGATTATGACATTGGTGACGGGCATGCTTATTTTAAATATCAACTTTTGATAAATAATGGTGCTTATGATATTGCTGGGAATACAATATCGGGGACACCAGGTGAGTTTTGTATTTCTACAGTTAATAATATTAAAGAATGTGAAAAAACTGTTTATATTTTAGAAAATCCTAATTCTACTAGAAATATTAAGCTTGAAATGTCTAAGGACACGTATGATTCTATAGTTAATCAAACTGGTAAAGTTACAATTAGTTTAAATTATAGTACATATCATCCTATGGCCGAAGATAATGTTGTGTTAAATTATGTTGGTGAGAGCGATGTAGCAGAGTATCTTTATCAAAGAATGGTAATATTTTCTAAAGTATCTAACAGTGGGACAATAAATGCTGATGGTTCTTTAAGTGAAAATGTTAATTATTGTAGGCAAGATGGAAATAACTTTTATTATGGAAATAGTAATGTAAATCTTGTAACATACAAGGCGAAGTGTGGATGTTCAAATATAAACTCTAATTCTTTAACAAATAATAATTTTAAAAAAATATATTCAGAATTATGCCCTACTGTTTCATCTAGTACGTATTCTTCTACGTTATCAGATTGTACTAAAGAAACTGAAGTGGGGAAAAACAAGTTAACTCATAGTACAAAAAATTCATTAAATACATATTGTACTTTATCTTGTGATGAAACTGTTGATGTAAATAATATGGTTGGTAATTTTAGTACTGAAGCCGGTAAAACTTTTAAATTTGAAAAATATCCATCATTAACAGCAAATAAAGAATGTAAAGTTGATGTAAAGTATTCATCTTGGCATAGTGATTATAATGCTCTATTGAATCAAGAAATATATGCTTATAATGAATATGTTAAAAGTGAAGCAATAAAAAATCCATCATCTTCTTCAGTAAGTTGTAGTTGTGGAAAAGATTGCACTACTTATAGGGATGTTTATCGTGCTTCGTATCCGGTTTATTATTTAAGAGGTGATTCGATATTATCTGAAACAAAAAATGTTTCTTGGGGTGGTTGTGGTGGTACTTCTGCGCCAAATACAACTAGTAATGCACGTGCTAAATTTATTGATAATTATAATAAATTGGATACTCATTTTAAACAATTAAAAACTTGTAATTCATATTTAAATAAACTAGGTAGTGAAGTAGTTACAGATGATCAAACTTTTTACAATTTTGGAGCTAATTTAAAATTTTATTATGAACAAACCATATCAGATAAAAGTAATGGACAATATAAAGCAAAAGTTGTTAGAAATGATTCTAAGGAAAATAATGTTGATGATAGTTCTTTTAGTTCTACATCATCAAAAATAGATTCTTCAGGTAATTATGTAGATTACGATGTTAATGATAGTAATGCCAATCAATATGTTTATATTTCTAGTACTGGTGATGTTAATAGTAAATATAATACAGGTAAAATTGGTAGTAGTAATGATTATGATATAATAAGAAGAGTGGCGTATACATATGATTATTCTCCTAATGTACCTAAATATGTTGATACATATACAAATATAATTAGTTCTAATTATGATAGTTTAGAAAATCCAGTTTCTTTAGGTAGTGTTTATGATACAGATGTTGCTGCGTTAGCAAAAAAAGATAATAAAACATTATATGTTTTTACTTCTGTTGGAGAAGAAGATTCTAAAACGTCAGACACTAAATCGATTTATGAAACCTTAAAAAATAATGAAACTAATGGAGTTAAAAGAACTTGTACTTACGAGATAACTAATGATATAATAGATTGTAATGATAGTAGTTGTACAACTAGTCCAGGAATAAAAGATGGTGATATTGTTAATCCATATTCTAATATTGCCTTTAGAATTGTAGATCCAAATAATATAGATCCAAATAATAGATTGGGTAATGAAGGCTTTAAAAATTGGAATAATGAAAAAGGAAAGACAGTAAAAAATGCTATTGAAGAAAGTGATACATTTAATCCTGATAACTTAGAATATTCATTTACACTTGATAGTGCTACTATTCAGAGTATAAGAAAATATAATGAGAATAAGTCTTATTCTAATGTTGATAGTGAAAAAATTGATGGTGTTAATTCTTTACTAAAATGTGAAAAAGGTACAAAATGTTTAAGTTCATTTATAACAGCAGCAGATAACGGAAATAGTCAGTTATTTGATAAAAAGTTTGCGTTAAATACAAATGGAAGAACAACTTGGAAAGTTTATGAAAATAAAGATGGAAATAATTATATAGATGGTAAAGAAATAAAGGATAAATAAGTAGGAGGTGAAATAAACTTTGAAAGAAAGTTTATGGGGGTATTGGTTAATACTACTTGGTATAATTATTATAACTGTTATGATACTTTTACAGAATTATACTACTACTAATCAGCAAGATTATTACTTGGCTCGTGAAGTTACTTACGCTGCTATGTATGATGCTGTTGATTACAGTTATTTAAAAAGTACTGGTGAACTTAGAATAATAAAAGAAAAGTTTGTTGAAAATTTCATTAGAAGATTTGCTGAAAGTGCAACTCTTAATAAAAATTATACTGTTAATTTTTATTCTATTTATGAAACACCACCTGCTGTTTCTATAGAAATAAAAACTAATACTGGGGAATTTTTGGTTGGTGATGAAAAGATTAATGCTGGTATAACAACAAGGTTAACAGCAATATTAGAAGTCAAATAGGAGGAATAAGAATGGGAAATTTGATGTTAAAATTAAAAAGATTTTTAGGAAATAAGAATACAGTTACTATAATATGTGTAATTTTGGGTGTAGCGGTTTTATTAGTTGGATATAATTATAGAGTTAAACAAGCAGTTCAACCAGTTAGTGTCCCTTATGCTATGAAAAGGTTAGAACCAAAAAGTAAAGTTGAAGCAGACAATGTTGGAACTATAAAGGTTAGTGGAGCTTTTGTTGAACAAACAGAAGATTTAATTACTAGTAAACAATATATTTTAAGTAAAGAATGGTATGTTAATTATGATACAGTAATACCTGAAGGTGGTTTATTTTATAAATCTCAATTAGTAGAGAAGAGTCAAATACCTGATACTGCTTTTGATGATATAGATGAAGGTGCTACTATATTTAGTTTAAGTGTTGATAATCATAGTACGTATGGTAATTCAATTATGCCTGGTAATTTTATTGATTTATATTTAAAAGCAACAGATAATAATGGTAAAGTTATTTTCGGTAAATTTATTGAAAGTATTAAAGTTTTATCAGTAAGAGATTCAAGTGGTAATGATGTTTTTGCTGATAGTCAAGCAACTAGAAATAGTGGAGAATTATTATTTGCTGTTAAAGATGATTTATTCTTGTTATTAAGTCAAGCAAGTTTTGTTGGAGGAATTAATATAGTTCCGGTGCCAAGAAATGCACAATATAGAAATGAAGGAGATACTGAAAATGGTACTCAAGTTTCTAAACAAGAATTAGTTGATTATATTTTACAAAAAGTATCTGAATTAAGTGATGATATAGATTTAAGTAGTGCAGTAGATGCTACTAATAATAATACGACTACAGGAAATTAGGTGATTAAATGAATGATGCTGTATTTTCTCAATTAGATTTTGGACCTTTAAAAGAGTTTTTAGAAACAGATGATATTACAGATATTTCATATAGTAATGGTGGACAAGTATGGCTTAAATCGTTGACTAAAGGTGTTTATCAAGTTAATAGACCAGAAATAAATAATGCTATGATGGAAAAGTTAGCTTTTCAATGTTCAAATGTTATGGGTAAAACATTTAATATGGCATCTCCATTTTTGGATGCTGAAAGTGCAGAATTACGTATGAATTTTATACACGAGTCCATTAGTACTAATGGTATTGCTTGTGTTATTCGTAAAACTCCTGCTAAGATTCGCTTAAATAAAGATAAATTAATTAATGAAAGATATACTACTGTTGAGATACATGATTTTTTAATAAAGTGTGTAGAAGGTCATGCTAATATAATTGTTAGTGGTGAAACAGGTAGTGGTAAAACAGAGTTAGTTAAGTATTTAGCTAGCTATACTAAAGAAAATGAAAAAATAATTACCATTGAAGATACTCTAGAATTACATTTAGATAAAATATTTCCTCATAGAGATATAGTTGCAATAAAAACAAATAACATTGCTAGTTACAGTGATGTATTAGTATCTTGTATGAGACAGAATCCTAAGTGGATTTTACTATCAGAAGTACGTAGTGCTGAAGCTGTTTTGGCAGTACGTAATTCAATATCAAGTGGACATAATATTTTGTCTACAATACATAGTGATAAAGCAAGTAGTATTCCTTTACGTATGTATAGTTTGATGGAATCTAGTCAAGATTTAGATCAATTCTTATCAAGTATTCATAGATATGTACAAATAGGTGTATATGTTAAAGGTTATTTTAGTAAAGAACTAAATAGATTTCAAAGAGAAATATTTGAAGTATGTGAGTTTTATGTAAATGAAAAAAATCAACCTAAGAAAAATGTTATATATAAAAAGTTTATGAATGGTAAATATCAAATTCAAAATCCTACTAAATATTTATTAGATTATTTAAGTATTCAGGGTGTAGTATTACCAGATGATACATTTAGATTAGGTAGTGTTAATAAGGGAGAAGAAGATTAGAAAGGTGGTAAATTCGTGATTGAAAGTATTTTAATTATTATAATCACAATTTTTATACTTATTTCTAGATTTGGTAAAAGTGATGATGTTGGTAATTCACTAAAAAGTGGATTTAGAAAAATTGTTTCTAAAGTTATGCCATATAATTATGATGACGTTAAAAATAAGGCGAAAGAGTTAGGTCAAACTTTTGATGCTAAACAATATGCTTTTCAATTTGCTTTGTTTCTTATTGGTGGAGGCGGAATAGCATTTTTGTATTTTAGAAGTTTGACTTGGGCAATAATTTATGGTTTAATTGCAACATCTTTTATACCATATTTGACAGTTTTAAAATATAAAAGAGTTTATAGTGAGTATTTGTTTGAGTGTATACAAACATATTGTACTAATGTTATTATGGAATTTAATACAACGCAGTCTTTTGTTAAATCATTAGAAGGTGTGGTTGAAAGTGGTATATTAGAAGAACCAATTTTAAGTGATGTTAAAACTATGATTGATATGTCTTATAAAAATGGTACTATAGATGAAAGTATTACTTGGTTTAATAATAAGTATCCATATTATATGGTGAAAAATATGCATCAATTATTTTTACAAATTACAAATGAAGGTGCTAGAGATAGTGGAGAGAGTTTAGAAAATATGATGCTTGATATAGATGCTTTAGTTGAAGGTGTTTATAGAGATAAAATGGATAGAAAGAATTTTTATACTAAGTTTTTAACATTTGGTTTAGCTTTGTATCTTTTAGTAATGTTAATACAATTTTTATTAGGTGCTAATAATTATTTAAATATGTTAAATGAATGGTATGTTTTAATGATATTACATTTAATAATTATATTAAATTCGTTCTTTTTACTTAAAGGAATTAAATTTTATAATGAAGATACGGGGGTAGAATAATATGTTTGTTGAAGCTGTTATAATTATTATATTAATATTTATTGCTCTGCAGGCAACGGGAAGTATTAGTTTAAATAAGTTTGTTAAAGATAATCAAGAATATTTTAAAGCATTAAAAGAAAGTGATTATGAGTTCTTACTTAAGGCACGCTATGGAGATGGAATTGATTCTGATAGATTATTTTCTGGGAGAATTAGAGATGGTGCTATAGTTACAGTACTTTGTATATTCTTGTTTATTAATAATTTAGATTATACTAAAGTAATAGTTTCTATTGTTGTTGGTTATGGTGCATTTAAAATGGGTTATATAAAGTTAAAAAATTATTATAAAGCTCATTTACATGAAATAGATGCAATGCTTCCATATTACTTAAAAAGTTTAGAAATACTAATTCAACATTATACTGTACCTGTTGCAATTGGTAAGTCTTTACCGGATGCTCCTAGGATATTTCAAGAAGGCTTAAAAGAATTATTACAAAAAATTAATGCAGGAGATTCTAGTATTACTCCATATATGGATTTTGCTAAAGACTATCCAGTTAGAGATTCTATGAGAATGATGAGATTATTATATAGACTTGGCTTAGGTAGTCAAGAAAGAAAACAAGAACAACTTTTACAATTTTCTAGATCAATATCTAGTTTACAACAAAAAGCAAGAGAAACTAGATATAAGAATAGATTAGATAAAATGGAAAGTAAAACTATGGTTATGTTAGTTTGTACTGGAGTTGGAGTTATGTTATTATTAATAATTTCTATAATGAATATGTTTTAATCAACATATTTTTTTTATTATTTTCTTCTTTAATGATATAATAATTAAGAAAAGAGGGATTATATGGATTTGGTATATGTAGGTAAAATAGTAAATACACATGGTATTAAAGGTGAACTTAGAATTAAAAGTGATTTTGAAAAAAAAGATTTAGTTTTTAAAGTTGGTGGAAAGATTATAATAGATAAAGAAGAACATATTATTAGAAGTTATAGAGTTCATAAAGTATTTGATATGATAACAATTGATGAATTAGATAATATTAATGATGTACTTTGTTATGTTGGTAAGAATGTTTATGTCTCTAGAGATAGTTTAAAGTTAAGTAAGAAAGATTATTTATTAAGTGATTTAATAGGATTAAATGTTGTTTTTAATGATAAAGTATATGGTATTGTTAAAGATTATTCTAATGATGTAAATCCTCTTTTACAAATAGAATATGATACTAATTATTTTATACCTATAAATTCAAATTATATAATTGATGTTGATTTAGAAAATAAAAAAATTATAGTTGATGATATTTTGGGGTTGATAATATGAAAATAAGTATTTTATCTCTTTTTCCTAATATGTTTGAAGGTTTTTTAACAGAATCTATAATTAAAAGAGCAATAGAAAAGGGAAAAGTTAGTGTAGAAATAATTAATTTTAGAGAATATAGTACTAGTAATAATAATCAAGTAGATGATACTAGTTATGGTGGTGGCGCAGGAATGGTTCTTATGTGTCAGCCTATATTTGATTGTATTAATGATATTAGAACGGAAGATTCTATAGTTATAATGTTAACACCAGATGGAGTTAAATATAATCAAGGTATTGCAAGAGATTTATCACATAAAAAACATATTATACTTTTATGTGGTCATTATGAAGGTTTTGATGAAAGAATAAAAACTATTGTAGATATGGAAATAAGTATAGGTGATTTTGTTTTAACTGGTGGTGAGTTACCTGCTATGATAATAAGTGATAGTGTTATTAGACTTATTGAAGGTGTTATAAATGAAGACAGTTTGGTTAGCGAAAGTTTTCAAGATGATTTATATGATTATCCTGTTTATACTAAACCATCGAATTTCAGAGGATTAAAAGTTCCAGATGTTTTATTAAGTGGTGATCATAAAAAGATAGAAGAATGGAGATATAAAAAGAGGGTAGAAAAATCTAAAGTAAAGTAAGAGGGTAATTGTTTTGAAGGTAGTATATATTAAATATAATAATTTTGTTAATTATGAATTAAATAATAGTATGGGTTATGTTTTTAAACCTAAAAAAAGAATTAATAATCTTAAAGTTGTTAATAAATTTTTAGTAAGTGATATTTTGACTAGAAAGATGATTAATTCATTAAATAAGACTATTAAAACTACTAATATTATGTTAAATAGTAAAGCAGTTATTATAAGTGATTGTGATATGATGTTAGAAGAAATAAAAAGAATTATAATAAAATTAGATAATAAATATAGAAAATATTTTAACCAATTTGTTTACTTTAGTATAATAAAAAAACTTTATATATTAGATAAGAAAATTAATTATAAAAAAACGTTATTAAAGAATGAAATTTAATTTATTCTTTTTTTTTGCATATAGTTAAATGGGTGATATCATGGCTAAGAAATATATAAAAAGTTTTATAGTTAGAAGTATGGTTGCAGTAATATTATTTTTATCTATTAGTATAGTTTGTAATTTTAGTGATAAGAATTTGTTATGGTTTAAAAATAATATATATGATAATAATATTAATTTTACTTTTTTTAATAAAATATATAAAAAATATATTGATAAATATTTACCTTTTGATGTTTATGATGAAAAAATAGTTATGAGTGATAAACTTGTTTATAGTTCTAAAGAAAAGTATTTAAATGGAGTTAAATTAAATGTTGGCAATAAGTATAATATATATTCACTAAGTGGCGGTATAGTAGTTTATGTAGGTGAAAAAGAAGGACTTGGTAGTACTGTTATTATTCAGGGTACAGATGGAGTAGATTATTGGTATTCTAATATAGATAATTTAAGTGTTAATTTATATGATTATATAGAAAAAAATGTTTTATTAGGTGAAAGTAAAAGTGAATATATTTATTTAACGTTTTTTAAAGATGGTAAATATTTAGATTATGAAAAATATATTTAGAGTTAATGTATTTACTTATTTAATTTTGTTACTTAGTTTGTTATCTGGATATGGTAAATCTATTTTAATAATATATTTTATATTATTTGTTCATGAACTAGGTCATTTTTTTTTAATGAAATTATATAATATAAGAGTTAAAAGTATTACGTTTTATCCTTATGGTGGTATGATTAAATCTAATATGTTAATTAATACTAATTCTAGAATAGTTTTGTTAGTTAGTTTAGGTGGAATAATAATACAATTAATATTATTTGGTTTTTGTTTTATATTTTATAAATTTAATATAATAAATTATGAATTATATAGTTTATTTAATAAGTGTAATAGTTATATAATATTTTTTAATATGCTTCCTATATATCCTTTAGATGGTTTTAAAGTTTTATGTAGTTTGTTGGAAATGTTTTTTTCTTTTAAATATAGTTTAAGAGTAAGTGTAATTATTAATTTTATTGTGTTAGTATTATTTTTAGTTTATTTATATTATTTTAATATTAATAATTATATTATAGTTATATTTTTGTTAAGTAATTTAGTTAATTATATTAAAAGTATTAAATATATTGTTAATAAGTTTTATTTAGAGAGAATGTTATATGATATAAAATATGATGGTTTAATTAGTGTTAGTAGTAAAGATAATATGTTTAAGAATAAGTATAATTATATTAATGGTATAGGGGAAGAATATATTTTG
>CAKOJI010000027.1 GCA_934089255.1 uncultured Bacilli bacterium
GATTCAACAGAAGGTAAACTACTTGCATCTGGTGCATTACCATCTAAAGGTCCTCCAACATTTCCAGATCCTCCATTACTTCTTCTGACTTCTTGAATAGCACTTATTGCACCGCCTGCAGCCTTAGTAACACCTTTAGCATCAGTCACTAATGCAACTAAAGCATCATAAACTTTAATTAAATTATTAATATGTACTGTAGCATCTGTACCTTTCCAATGAGCTTTTAAATTATTTATATCAGTTGATAAATTACTAATTAAATTAGTGCCACTAGTCTTAGATAAATTATTTAAATCCTCACATTGTGTAAATCCTAAATCTAAATCTCTAACATTAATATTCATGAAAAATCTCCCTCCTAAAAACAAAAAAATTATATATTTTATATAACCCCCCCCCCCGACGTATTTTTTTATCAGAGAAGAGATTAGTTATATATAATCTCTAATTTTTTCATAAATAATAATTGTCTTTGAGTACCTTTTCTACTCTAATTAAATTATAAAATAATATTTTTAACAATGCAACATTATTTTACAAATTTTACATTTTTTCAATAATCTTTATATAATCTACATTTCCATTAGAAACTATATATCCATACTTATTACCAATAATTTCATAATAAGATTGTTGTACTTTAGTAGGTTTAATACTATATTGTTCCGCAAAACCATTACCAATCCATAAACCACTACTAGAATCAACAGTATCCTTATACCATGTCTCATACTCAATCTTCCTAAGATTGTTACTACTATCAACAAACATAAAATGTACTTTCAAACTATCTTTAGTTTTATTAATTATATTATCAAACAACTTCTTATCATCATCATTTAAAGACTTAACAAATTTATCTACACCAAATAACATAACCAATACTTCTTTTACATTACTAATACTCTTTTTGTTATTATTATTAGATTTTAATACTTCATCTATCTTCTCAACATAATCATTTATTTGTTTTAAACTATCACTATATCCATTATTTAAGTAAGTAATATTATTAAATTTATTTTCTTCATAAACAAACTTAGTATCAAATACAAACGTATTAAAACTATTGTTACCATTAATAATATATAATAGTTTATCTATAAATGTAACCATATCATCAAAACTTCTACTACTAATTAAATAACTAATATTATCTTTTAAATTTATACTAGCAATATCCAAAGTTTTCTTAATTATACCAACAGGTATATTATTTATACTTACTTCATTTCTATTAATATCTTTAAATTCTACAACCTCAGGTAATACAGGTATTCCTCGTGCTTTCATTTTTATATCCATAAATAATTTAACACATAATGTTTTAATATTATCATATAAACTTTCTTTAGGATAACAGTATGCAGTTTGAAACTCTACTACCTTATCTAACTTAACTAATCCTCTACCAATGTATTTACTAGGAACAACACCATTAGTATTACCAAATACATTTCTATAATCCATTTCATCATTTAATTGTAACGTAATTAAATTTTTAAAATTTTGTGTTATCTTAGTTCTAATACCAGTAGTACTAGCACTTGTTAAAATAAAATATATTCCATATCTAATACTATCTCTTGTTAATTCAACTATATTATCTATATACTTATCATATAATTCACTAAATACTTCAAAAGAATTTATTATAACAACTATATTAGGAATTTTTTCTTCATTATTCTTTACATAATCTAAATAATTACCATTACTACTCATAAACTTTTTACGTCTATATTTAATTTCATTATTTATAAATTTAAATAAATTCTCTATTTTTTCATCATCACCATTATGTATAATATCTCCAATATGTGGTGCTGCTTCAAAACTATTTAATATTTCACTACCAAAATCTAATATATAACTATTAACTTCATATATACTATAATTCGTAATCAATGAATAAAGTATTGTTGTAAGTAAATTTTCTTTACCACTTCCACTAGAACCATATATTATTGTATTACCTTCTTTACTTAATTCTAAAGTTAGTAAACCTTGTATTTGTTTAGAAGGATAATCATATTCACCAATAACTGGATTTAATATATAATCTTCTTTAACATAATTATATTTTTCTTTTAACTTATCTACATATATTACTTTAGGTATACTACTTAACCATAATGATTTAACATTCAAACTTTCTTTCTTAAACGTATCAATTATATAATTTAATACATTTGGTAATTCCTCACCCTTATGAACATATTGTGTATTATTCTTTTTAACATCACCACGTTTTATAATACTACCTATTTCATCAACAAAATCTATACTAGAATTAACAACAGTAATCTTTTTATCACTTTCATAATAAGGCATTCCAGCATAAGCACTTTGCCCTTTCATAAATAATTCATTATAACCAACTTGTAAGAAAAATCTACCAGTTTCTTTTATCATAGCCGCATCAGGACACTTAATCATATCATTAGAATCACTCTTATCCTGTACTTTTAAACATACTCTAAACTTAGAATTTGACCATATTTGATCATCAACAACACCACTAGGTTTTTGAGTAGCAAGTATTAAATGAACTCCTAAACTACGTCCAATTCTTGCAGTACTTATAAGTTTATCCATAAATTCAGGCTGTTGTACTTTTAACTCTGCAAACTCATCACTTATTATAAATAAATGACTCATTGGTTCACTAAGTTTACCTTGTCTATAATAATCTTGATACTTATATATATCCATACTACTTTCATTAAGTATTTCACGAGCTTTCTTAAACATCGCTTGACGTCTTTTAAGTTCACTCTCTATACTGGCTAAACTTCTTTTAATCTCAACAATATCTAAATTAGTAATAGTACCAACTACATGAGGAAGTTTTATATTATTTTCTCTATTATCAAATGTTAAAGCAAGTCCTCCACCTTTATAATCTATTAAAACAAACTGTACTTCTTCAGGACTATAATTAATCGCCATAGATAATATATAAGTAATAATCCATTCTGACTTACCACTACCAGTCATACCAGCAACCAATCCATGAGGACCATGCGCCTTCTCATGTAAATCTATATTAAATAACTCACCCTGTTCATCTATTCCAACCGGACAACTTAAACTATGTATAACATCATTATTCTTCCAACGATTTATAATATTTAATTGATTTACATTTCCAACATCATACATTTCTAAGAAACCATATTTTTTAGGTAGAACAAATTTACCATTATTTATATCCATAGGAATATTACTAATCATTTCTATAACTCTTGTTAAACCAAAATTAACATTATCTTTTTTAAACGAAACCTGATTATCCAACGTCATTTGATTAGTAAATATACCACTAACTTCATTACTTAAATTAATAAATAAACTACATTCATTAGGTAAAACATCTAACTTATTAACACCCATTAATAAACTATAACCTAAATTAATATTACTCTTTAATATTTCATTAATAAAAATATTATTCTTAACACTATTTACATCATCAGTAATAACTAAATAATATGGTTTAAAAGACATATTATCTTCATAAACTTCTTTTCTATAATTATATTCTTCCATTAAATAACTAGTAATTTTATTAATATCTTCTTTATTGCTAGCATAATACCTAATACTTTTATCATCATTCCATAAATAAGGAATATTCATATATTTTTCCCAATAATGATTATTATTAGTTAATATAACTATCCTTAACATATCATAACCATGATATGCCATAATTTGTAACATTAAATTATCAAACATATTATCTAAATTATTATCATCACTTATAATACCAGTCTTATTATTATTTCTTAAATTAATTGTTATAGGAACATCTATAATATCTTTACTCTCATTAACTAAATCATCTATAATATCTTTTAAATCATCTTCTTCCATAGTAAAATGATTTTCTGGATATTTTATTTCAATACTAGGTTTTACATTACCAACACCAAATCTAAGATTTAAAAAGTCATCATGTTCTAACTTTCTTTCCCATAAATTTCTAGATTTACTTATTATAATATTTCTAACATTTTCAATAGGTAGATTATCTTCAATTAATACTTGTTTTTGATAATTAATTTCTGTAAATATTTCTTCTCTCTTTTTATCAATATATTTTTTATATTTACGTCTTCTTTTTCTTTCTTTTTTTGCTTTTTTTATCTTATTATAAAATCTTTGTGCTAAAGGAAAAACAATCATAGATAGTAACATACAAATACACATTATTAAAGAACCCATCTCATCTTTAAAAGTACTATCTCCATTTAAAACTTTATTTAAACTATTAACACCAGTAACTAAACTCATCATTCCCATAGTCATCATAGGAGCAACAGTAAATATCAAAGGAGTTTCTTCATCATTTTCCTTCTGTGTAGGACTATCTATATTAAATACTTTATTTTCTATCTTTCTTTTAAACCTAGGTGGTCTTTGATAAAAATCGTTACTACTAAAAACTTTAATATCTTTATCAACTAAATTACTATAATCCTTCTTTTCATTCTCTTTAATTAATCTTTTATTTAATTTAAGAGAATTAAACATAATATCATTTTTATCATCACTAACAAGTAATAAACTACCAAAATAATATATAAATACCCCATTTTTAAATATAATATCTCCACTACTTAAATTACAACTATCACATACACTATAATTAACAAAACTACGTGTTTTATTATTTAAATTTTTAAAAACTATACTATTTAACTTCTTATCATACTCTATACTAATATCTTTATCAATAAACAATTGATTATTAATATTTATATCACTATTCTTTCCAATAACGATACTACTATTTTGATTATAATCAACTATAAAATTAATAAAGTTTTCATAACTAGGTAAAGTATATATTACATATTGTTCCTTAGTCATTATATTAGTAACATAATAATATTTATTTTCTTCTAATTCTACTTTATCAATATAATTAATATTACTTAAACTATCATTAACTAAACTATTACTAATTTTAATATCTGTATTACTACTTAATATCCATTTATTATCATTTCCATCTACATTTAATAAATTTTTATTATTTTCATCTACAACCCAATAATTACCAGATATAACGTTAGGTAATTTAGTTATTGTTAAACTATCTTTACTTTCTAAAACTAATTTCATATTTCACCTATATTAATGCTAATATAGCACCATTTTTTATACCAGCACTCTTAACATCTATATTACTTTCATATATTTTATTATTTATTACATCAAAAATAGATAAATTATTCACAATAGGAAAATATCCAGTCATATCATTTATAGTATTATTAAGTATTAATATAACTTCTCCAATAGTTTTATTAACAGGAATAAATACATTATATCTCTCCCCTATACTAGGAACGATTAATAAAACATTTATTTTATTATCCACAACTAACACCCTCTACTCTAAAATAATTTTATAATAAATAGTAACGATTTACAAGTAAAAAATATCAAAAAAACCCATCTCTTATAGAAACAGGTTTTATAAATTCTACGCATTATTATATTGTTTAATATTATTACAAGATTCTGTTTTATACTTCCAATACTCTGTATGTAATTCATATGCTAAATCATTTACACTATCAAAATAAGCATTATATATATTTGTTTTTCCTAATGTTGATAACGCAACTACTATATATGGATTCTCTGCAAATATAATTGAAACATCATGTATAGAAGTATTACCCCAACCACTTTTATTTGCAACTAAATAATTATTCTTTCCTTCTATAAATTTTGGTGAGGCATTTTTAAAATTTTCCATAATTGCCTTACCATATTCTTCATTATTTAAATAAAAATTATATAATTCTTCCATATAAATTACTGCATCATGAGCATTTAATACACCCCAATTTGTATTTTGTGTAAAAATATATTCTGTCCCTTTTTCTTTCCAAAAATTAAGCATATTAACTCTACCAAACTTATCTTCTAACATATTATGAGCAGCATTATCACTATAAACTGTAGATAATCTTAAAAGTTCTCTAACACTATACTTAGTATTAAATTCATTATATTTTAACCTACCACTTTTAGGATTATAATAATTACTAGTATAAGTCATTTCTTCATCTAAATTAATCTTTCCCATACTAGCCATCTCATAAATATATAAATCAGTTGGTGCTTTAATAGTACTTGCAGTAAAAACTTGTTGAGATTCATTATAAGTTACAGAAAAACCAGTATATAAATCTTTATATGCAAATGCAAAATGATTATTAGACTCATTATAAAATTTATTTATTTTATCTATAACTTTCTGTATATTTTCAGGAATATTATCTACTTCTATCTTAGAACTAATACAATTAATTAAACTATCAGCAGCATTATTAGAATTATTAGATAAATTTTCTTCAGAATATATCTTAACATCAGCATCTATATTTTTATCATAAGTTTTAGTTTCTTCTTCATATTGATTTAATTTATAACTATAACTATAATTACTTTGTAATATAATAGTTACAAAAAGTATTATAAATATAGAAACAGGTACTAAATATCTAAAAACTTTTCTTTTATATTGTTTCTTATTTTGATTAATTTGTTCCTTTTCATTTTTTAATTCATTCAAAAACAACTTATAATTAAATACTTTAGTCTTTTCTGAATTTTCTATTCTTTCTAATACATCACTTTTAAGTTTAGGTATTTCAAGTGTTAATTCTTCTATTATTTCTTCATTATTTAATTTTAATTCTTCTATTTTTTCATTATCATTATTCTGCTTCTCCATATAATACACTATCCTTAATACTATAATATCATCTTTTATTTTCAAACACAATTACATAATTTGAAAAACAATATTTAACACTAATTAGTTTAAAAATTCACGTTTTTCTAACGACTTTTACACCCATCTATCACACTTTTCTAACGACTTTTACATAAAAATAAAAATATCTAATAAAATAGATACTTTTTATACTATATGTTACCCCTTTTTCTCCACTTAGGATATTCTTTATAAATCTTTTTTAACATAGTTAATAAATTATCAATCATTAAATTATCACAATCTATTAATACTTCACTTTACCTCATACAAATCATTACCAAAATCATGACTTACTTCCAAAGGAACTTCTAATTTAACAACATTTTTCATTATATCACTTACTAAATTTGTTACAACATCCTTTTCTTCCATAACCAAATCAAATACTAACTCATCATGAATTTGTAATAACATTTTACTTTTTAAATTACGTTTAATTAATTCTTGATCTATTTTAACCATAGCAAGTTTAATTATATCTGCACTAGTACCTTGTATTGGAGTATTTAGTGCAATTCTTTCACCGCTCATCCTAACAGCATAATTAGAACTATTAAGTTCTTCTATTACCCTTTTTCTTTTAAATAAAGTTCTAACACTACCATCTTGATAAGCTTCTTTAACAATATTATCCATATAATTTTTAACACCAGGATATAATTCATAATACTTATCAATAAATTCTCTAGCATCTTTAAAACTAATACCAATATTTTCACCTAAACCAAAACCACTAATACCATAAACGATACCAAATATTACAGCCTTAGCTGTTCTTCTCATAATTTTAGTAACTTCATTTTTAGGTACACCAAATATATCACTAGCAACAAAAGTATGTATATCTTCACCATTTCTAAATGCTTCTATCAACTCTTTTGAATTACTAATATGAGCAAGCAATCTAAGTTCAATTTGTGAATAATCAGAACTCAAAAATATATCATTGCTAGGCAAAAACGCTTTTCTAACCATTTTACCAAGTTCATCTCTAGCAGGAATATTTTGTAAATTAGGTTCCACACTAGAAAGTCTTCCAGTTCTAGTTAACGTTTGTTTATAAATAGTATGAATTTTACCATCACTCATAATATAATTAGATAAACCTTCAACATAAGTACCATATATCTTAGTTAAATTTCTATATTCCATAATTAACGGAACTATCTCATGGTCATTCAAAATCTTTTCAAGTACTTTACTATCTGTTGAATAACCACTTTTAGTTTTTTTAGCATGTTTTAAACCTAACTTTTCAAATAATATAACCCCTAATTGTTTAGGACTAGAAATATTAAATTCTTCTCCTGCAAGATTATATATATTAACTTTTAATTCTTCTATTTTCTTACTTAGTTCAATACCCATACTATCTAATATATTTTTATCTACTCTAATACCATTCATTTCCATTCTAGATAAAGTATTAATCAAAGGATGTTCAATATTAATATATAAACCATACATATCTTCTAACTTTAATTTTTTAATAAATTCATCTCTAACATCATTAATATATTTAGCTTTACTAACTACATTATATTCTAAGTTATTTCTATTCTTTAAAAATATATAATATTCATCTATTTGTATACCATCATTTTTCATTAATAAACTTAAATCATCCTTAAAATTATAATTTAATAAATCAGCAACAACTAAATGATCGTATATAGTATTATCAATAATTTCATTTACTAAACAATTATTTTTTTTTAAATCAAATGTATATTTTACACTATCTTTAATATAATTTAACACTTCTTTAACCATACCATCTTTTACAAAATATAAATTATCTTGATCAAATAAACCCATACCAAGTATATTAGCAATATGATAATTATTATTATCACACTCTATATAATAAGAAATTATATTATTTTTATTAATATCACTAATATTTTCTAATACTTTATAATTAATATTTAAATCTACTTTTTTCTTTACAAAACGTGTTATAAAAGAATAAAATTCTAACTCCTCAAATATTTTATTTAATTCTTCCATATTACCACCATTATACTTCATATCATCAAAAGTACAATCAATTGGAACATCTAAATATATAGTTGCTATTTTTTTAGAAAAAAATGCACTTTCTTTTCCTAATATTAATTTTTCTTGTAGTTTACCCTTTATATTATCAATATTATCATATAAATTTTCTATAGTATCATATTCTTGAATTAATTTTATTGCTGTTTTTTCACCACAACCTTTTACACCAGGTATATTATCACTAGCATCACCCATTAAAGCTTTTAAATCTATTATTCTAATTGGATCAAAACCATAATCATTTTTAAAACTATTTACATTATATCTAATATAATCTTTTGTTTTAAGTAATTTAACTTCTACTTGTTCATTAATTAATTGTAATAAATCTTTATCACTAGATACTATCAAAGCATCAAATTCTGGATCATCAAGTGCTTTCTTAGACAATGTACCTATTATATCATCAGCCTCATAATTAGGAGCTTCAATATATTTAATACCCATAGCATCAAGTATTTTTCTAGCATAAGGCATTTGCATTTTTAATTCATCAGGAGTTTCTTTTCTACCACCCTTATAATCATCATATAAATCTTTTCTAAAGTTTTTACCAACATCAAATGCAACAGCCATATATTCTGGATTTTCCTCTTCAATTATTTTATTTATCATATTTACAAATCCATACAATGCATTAGTATAAAAACCTTTACTATTTCTCATCAAATTACCTGTATATGCAGTTGCATAAAAACTTCTAAACATAAAATTATTGCCATCAACCAAAATTATCTTTTTCATAATACCACCTATCTATTATTATAATATAAATTAAGTTTAAAAAAAACCATCAACTTATTTGTTGATAGTTTCTTTATATATTTTAGTAGCAATATCTAAATCATTAAATAATTTATCTACATCTTCTTCATTATGTATTCTAGCACCACTAGCATACATATGTCCACCGCCATTATAATTTTGAGCAACTGTATTAATAACAGGTCCTCTACTTCTAATATTAATTTTATAAATATCATGTTTTTCATCATAACTAGAAAAAGCCCAACAATAAAGTTCTTTTATAAAATTAAAATTATTAACCATATTACTAGCAGCTGAAGAATCTACATTATATTCATCCATAATTTTTTTATCCAACTTAATATATCCAAAATTATTTTCTGTTATTACCATATTAAGAGCAATATAAGATTGAAATCTTACTTCATTTATAGGTCTTTCATAAAGTGAATTATAAAGCTTTTTAATATCTAAATTATATTTACTTATTAAATAATTAACTAAATTAAATGTTCTAGTAGTTGTCGTACTAAGTAAAAATCTATCACTATCAGCAACTATTCCTAAAAATAAATTAGATGCAATATTTTCATTCATTCTTAATTTAGAATTTTTAATTATTTCTGTAATAATTTCACATGTACTACTACTACTCACATCGACTAATTCCAAATTAGCAATTTTCTCTACACTAGGATGATGATCAATTCTAATTACATAATCATATAATTCATAATTAACACCATCTAATCTAGATTTATTAGGAACATCTAAAACAATCAATAAAGGTTTATTTAAATTATGATCATCAATTCTATCTAAATCTCCAAAATATTTAAACTTAGATACACTATTACCTACTGCATAAACTTTTTTTTTCGGATAAGTAAGTTTAATAGAATCTCTTAAAGCAATTTCACTGGCCAAAGCATCTGGATCAGGTCCAATATGCCTTGCAATAACAATATTATCATATTCCTTTATTTTTTTTAATATCTGCTTAATCAACTTATACCTCTTTATTTAATTAATTCATATGTATCTTTAATTATCATTGCTTCTTCATTAGTAGGTACAACATAAACTGGTATTTTTGAATCTGATAAAGATATAACGCCTTCATGTAAATCCTTAAATGATGCAATCTTTTCATTTTCTTCATCATTTAAAGTAATACCAAGACATTTAATCTTTTCAATAACTTTTTTTCTAAATAAGTAACCATTTTCTCCAATTCCAGCAGTAAATACTATAGCATCAACATTTCCATCTAATTCAACATAATAATCAGCAATATATTTAGCAACTCTATCAGTATACATTTCATAAGCAAGTTTTGCTAACTCATTTCCTTCGTTAACTAAATTTTCTACATCTCTACAATCTGCTTCTCCACATACCCCAAGAAAACCACTCTTTTTATTTAAATCATTTGTTATTTCAGAAATAGTTTTACCAGATTCTTTACATACATATTCTAAAATAGAAGGATCTATCGAGCCACTACGAGTTCCCATCATCAATCCATCAAGCGGAGTTAAACCCATTGTAGTATCATAACAATTAGAATTTTTAACACAAGCAATACTTGAACCACTACCGATATGACAATTTATTATATTAATATCATCACGCCCTAATATTTCTTTCATTTTCATAGTAATATATTTATGACTAGTTCCATGAAAACCATATTTTCTTACGCCATAATCTTTATACCAACTATATGGTGTTGGATAAATATAATTCTTCTTTGGCATTGTTTGATGAAAAGCAGTATCAAAAACAGCAACCATAGGTGTATCTTTAAAAGTCTCTTTCATAGAATAAATACCTGCTAAATTACCTGGATGGTGTAGTGGCCCTAATTTTGTTAATGATTCAATATCTCTTATTACATCATCAGTAATTAAAACAGAATCGCTATATTTTTCTCCACCATGTAGTACCCTATGACCTATTCCTTTTATTTCACTAATATCACTAATAATATTATTTGAAAATAAAGATTCTACCATAACTTTTGCAGCTTCTGTATGATCTTTTAAATATTTTTCCCCTTTTATTTTCTCTCCATTTACTTTAATAGTCCAAAATGAATCACTTTGTCCTATTTTTTCAACATAACCACTTATTAAATTTCTTTCTTCTGGCATTTCATAAACTTGATATTTTAATGATGAACTACCAGCATTTACACATAATATTTTCATTACAAATCACCCTTCTAGTAAGTATTATACATTAAACTACTTAAAAACACAATTTGAAAAGTTAAATTTTATATTTAAAAATAAAACTCATCTTTTTTTTAAAATGAGTTCACTATAATTATAATTTATTTATTTAATTTAAATTTTGTAATAGTTTTAAAGCCATCATCAAATACTTTTTTACTACGTAAACTATTATCAAATAAACTAACTAAATCCTTATTAGTATTTTTAAACGAAATTGATTTAATATCTTTATAACAACTTTTCTTTTCCACACTATCACCCATTTATATTATGGATAATACATTTAATTATAATACATCATCAAAATCATCTTTTTTATTTTCTACTTTTATTACTTCTACATTATTAACAGCTTCATTAATTAAACCATCAACATCTATTAATTTTTCATATTCGATACATTTTTCTATTGTAGGATTAATTACTGGATGCTCCGGAACAAATATAGTACAACAATCTTCATAAGGTAAAATACTTGTTTCATAAGTACCTATTTTTTTAGCAATATCAATAATCTCTAATTTATCTAAACAAGCAACTGGTCTAATAACAGGCATATTAATCACACTATTTATAGCAAGCATACTAGTTAATGTTTGACTTGCTACTTGCCCTATAGATTCACCATTTATAATTACTTTTGCATTACTACGTTTAGCAATTCTCTCACTAATTCTATACATCATTCTTCTCATAATAGTTATTAAATACTCATGCGGTATATTTTTATAAATACTCTCTTGAATATTAGTAAAGTTAACTATATGAAGTTTAACATAACCTGAATATTTAGTTAATATACGTGTCAATTCTAATACTTTATTCTTAGCAGCTTCACTAGTATGAGGAGGACTTTCAAAATATATCCCTTCTATTCTAACACCACGCTTTAATGCTAAATAACCACTAACCGGACTATCAATACCACCACTAAGCATTAACATACCCTTTCCTAAAGAACCAACAGGATATCCTCCAATACCAGCTATTTTATCAAAATATATATAAGCATTATCACTTCTAACTTCAATATTTATTAGTAACTCAGGATTATGAACATCAACCTTTATATCATTAAAATTCTTTAAAACTACTCCACCCAAATATCTAGAAATTTCCATACTATTCATACTATAATTTTTATAACTTCTCTTTGTTTCTACTTTAAATGTTTTAAAACTTTTATCTTTAAGTAAATTTATTAAATTATTTTCTATATCATTTATATCATTACTATCTATTTTATAACCTAAATTAATTTCATGAATTCCAAAAACATTTTGTAATTTACTAACAATCTCATCATAATTGCTATTATCTGTTTGAATAAACATCCTACCTCTATCAAATTTAATATTATATTTCCCAACAGAATTAATAATATTATCTTTTAAACAAGATAAAAAATAATTAATATTATCTTTCTTAGTAGATAATTCCCCGTATTTAATTATTATTATTTTTTCCATACATACACCTCCAAAACAAATATATAATAACAAATAATAAACTTTTTTTCTAGACTAAAACAAATTATTATGATAATATTTTATTATAGGTGATAGTATGAATAAAAAGGGAAAAAATAATAATACATTTACCACATTTTTATTAGTAATATTTATAATAATATGTGCAATATATAAAACAAAAAATATATATATAGAACCAAACAATGTTTTAGAAATAAGTATAGCTAATCTATTATATCCATTTACATTCTTATTAATAATTCTAATTAGTAACAAAACTTCATTTAAAGATACTCATAAAATTATTATTAAATCTTGCATAATATTTTTAATATTCACTTTACTAGTATCAATACTTAACTCTATACCAGGTAATTATTATTCAAGAGAAATAGATTTAGCACTAAAAGAAGTATTTACACCAAATTATTTTAAAATTGGAAGTAAACTAATATATTATCCAGATATATTAAGTACAATTACTTACACACTATTATTTTATTTTAGTCATACATTAATACTTATTTTATATGAAGCAATGACTCCATATACAAAAAAATTTATAGCATTTTCTTTATCAATGTTTATTCCATATACTTTAGATACATTATGTTATATATCAATAAATAATGTATTTAATGAAATAGAATTTAATAAAATGATTATTAATTTAACTAGTAATTTTGTAATAGTAATAATTTCCACTATTATAGTATCAGCAATATATTCAATACGAAAAAACAAAATCGAAGATTAATTTCTTCTTTTTTTTATACTTTTTTATAAAAAAGTGAAAGAAAAAAAAGGAAATACAAATTTTTTCGTAATAATTATTATGAAAGGAGTAATGTTATGTCAAATAAATTATACGATCTTAAATTAGATTGGACTTTTAAAAATGTGTTTCTTAATAAATCTTCGTTTAATTATATTT
>CAKOJI010000028.1 GCA_934089255.1 uncultured Bacilli bacterium
GTTTTAATAGAATATGATACTAAAAGATTAATTACAACTGCAAATGAAGAAGGATTATTTGAAATAGATATTGATTCGGCAGTTCCAGATAATACGCGAGTAAAAATAACATCTTGTTTAAATGGCTGTTATACAGAAAGAAAAGTAAATATACCATTTAATGGAGAATTAACACTTTTAAAAACAACAGAAAATATACCATTTAGTACTATACCTGTATCTTATAATCCTATAATTTTACATAAGAAAAATATGACGGTAATTACAGTTGTGGATAGTAGAATAAATAGTACTAAATGGAAACTGTATATTAGCTATATAAATCCAATGATAAGTGGCGATAAAGTATTAATTGATTCATTAAAATTTAAAAAATTTGATAATGAATTAATTAATTTAGCAACTAATAAGCAATTAATTTATGAATCTAATTCTAATAATGGAAATGTTGAAGTTAGTAATATTACATTTTCTACAGATAAAGGTTTACTACTTATTCCTAGAAAAAATTTGCTTATAGATGAAGATTATTGTACTTTAATAATTTGGAGTATAGAGGAATAAGCCTTTACAAAAGAGTTGAATAAAACATACACTATATTGTAATGAGGTGGATTATGAATAAAGATTGTATATATGTAAGACTATGTAGTAATAATAATATAGTTTTAAGTAATTTAAAAGTTATATTGAAAGATATGTGTAATAAGATTGTTTATGAAGGTATAACAGATCGGTTTGGTAACATAGAATTACCTATCTGTGATAATGAAGTGTATAAAATAGTTATATATAGTAATTTTTCAATTATCTTAGTGCCTATAATTGCTAAGAAAAATAGAATTTATTGTATAAATATTACTAATAATAATATAAAAAAACATCTTATTACAATATTATTAACGGATAAAAATTATCCAAATTTAAGAATAAAGGGAGGTAAAATAATATTATGGCAAGACATACAATTCCTATAACAAATGGTAAAGGAAGTATTGAACTTGTTACAGGTACATATAACGTAACTGCTGTTGCAGGTGGTTATGATTCTTCTACACTTGCACCAACTAGTGTTAATATAGTTAATGGTGTTGAAACTTATGCATTTACGATAAGTGCTAAAGGTACTTTAACACTTCATGTAACAGATACAGGGGACGCTAGTACTGGAATAGATATTTTTGGTGCTAAATTCGTTAGAACTGATAGTACTGGAACAATATTAGGTACAGAGATAACCACTGATCAAGAAGGTAATGCTGTATTTAACAATGTTCCTTATGCAGCGACTGATAGTAATCCAATATATTATAAACAAATATCAAGTGATGGTGGACATACTTTTGATGACACTGTAAAATCTATAATTATGACTGAAGAGACACAAACGATAGAAATAACAAATCCAACAGCGCCTGAAAGACATTTTACATTAATGGATGCTAGTTACACAAATATACCAGTAATGGATGGACAAATAATAGTAGATAACAATTAATGAAGAAACAAAATAATTGTTTCTTTTATTTGATCAAATGAAAAAATAAATTATCCATAATAAAATAAGGAACTGAATGAGTAAATGTGTCATTTTACCTATTCTATAATAATTTATATAAATGTTAATTGTTTTTAGGTGGTGTGAGCAATAAATTATTTTGGTTATAAATGTTCGATAACTCTTATCTTTTGGTAGAGTTTTCTTTTTACTATTAGTTAATTTAGTAGGTATTTAGTTGTTTAGTGATGGTTTTGAGTTTTAATGGTGTATTTTTTTGTATGTATTTTCATAAAATTAGTAGGTGATTATATGAAAGTGTGCGTATATGCTATAAGTAAGAATGAAGAAAAATTTGTTGAACGTTGGTATGAAAGTATGAAAGAAGCAGATGAAATATATGTTCTTGATACAGGTTCAGAAGATAATACAGTTAAACTTTTAAAAGAAAAGGGAATTAACGTAAGTGAAGAAGTGATAATTCCTTGGAGATTTGATGTTGCTCGTAATAAAAGTTTAGATTTAGTTCCAGAGGATACTGATATATGTGTTTGTACTGATTTAGATGAGGTGTTTAATAGTGGTTGGAGAAAAATTTTAGAAGATAATTATGTTAAGGGCTCAAGAGTAAATTATACTTATAATTGGCATATAAATGATAAAGGTGTTGCCGATGTAACATTTCTTTTAAATAATATACATCCAAAAGAAAATTATTTTTGGTGTCATCCTGTTCACGAAGTTTTAACAAGTGATAAAGAAGAAAATATAATAACGTTAAAAAATATATTATTAAATCATTATCCTGATAGCACGAAGTCTAGAAGTAGTTATTTGCCTCTTTTAGAACTATCTGTTAAAGAAGATCCAGAAGATGATAGAAATATGCATTATTTAGGTAGAGAATATATGTATTATGGTATGTGGGAAGAATGTATTAATACGTTAAAAAAACATTTAAATTTAAAGAGTGCTAAATGGAATTTAGAAAGAGCTGCTAGTATGCGTTTTATTGCAAGAAGTTATATAAATTTAAATAATTTAATAGAAGCAGAGTTTTGGTATAAATTAGCAATTAAAGAAAGCCCAAATTCTAGAGAAGGTTATGTAGAACTTGGTATGTTATATTATAGTGAAAAAAGATGGTTAGATAGTATATTTTATTTATTAAAGGCACTTACTATAAAAGAAAAAGATTTAATTTATATTAATGAAGTATTTTGTTGGGATTGTACAATAGACGATTTATTAAGTATAAATTATTATAATATAGAGTTATATGATTTAGCATTATTTCATATAAATAAAGCTTTAAAATATGATAAAAATAATAAAAGATTATTAGATAATAAAAAATTGATAGAGTCTAAAATTTGACAATTTATTATTAAAGTAGTATTATACATCTTACTTAATGAAGGGGTGTTTTAATATTATGAAATTTAATTTGGGAGAATTAGAGGTTTTATTTGAAAAAATAGATGATTTTATAAATTATTTAGAATTAATTAAACTAGAAAATAAATCTTTTTTACTATTTTTAGCGAATGGTGATAAAGTAAAAGTTAAGATAAATTCAAATTATATTCCACATTTATTGGGTATAAATACTGATATATTAAAAAATTCTGGATATTATAGTGGTAGTAATTCTTATGAAATTCTTAAAAACTTTATAAATAGTGGAGCATATAAGTTTTATAATTTATATAAAAGTGGTTATGTTAAATATAGTGACGTATTTTCTAATTTTATAGAAGACAAAGTTGATTATTTAAAAGAAAATTTAAAATTTAATGTTAATTCAACTGATTTTGTTTGTAAATATGATTCTAAAAAGACTTATATATTAAATGATAAAAATCAAAAATATGACTATATTATAGTAAAAAAATTACCTGGTGGTGTCTATGGAGTTATGTGTTTAGTAAAAAACGCATATATTTATGCTCCTATGAGTAATCAAATATTTCATACAAAAGAGGATTTAGAGTTATTTTTATCAGAAAACATTACTAATCAAGAAGTGACTTTATTTACTGCTGTATCTGTAAAAAATGATAATATCTATGAAGAAACTAAACAACCTTATAAATTGCTAATTAATAGGTATCCAATAAAAATATCAGATTTAAGAAATTTAAAAAGAGATTTTTCTTGTATTATTGATGTTTCTCAAGCGTTAGAATTTCATTTAAATAAATTTATAGAAAGTAATAATAATAGGAATTTAGAAACTGAAGAAGTAGAAAAATTATGTAAAGATATTGAACAAGGAAAATTAATAGATGATGATAATATTAGTAATAGTAACGTTGGTAGTATAATAAATAGTTATAATAAATTTATTTGTAATAAGGATGGTATAGAAGTTGATAATAATGAAACTTATACTTCTTTAAAAGAAGAATTAGAAGATAAGAAACGTATTATAGAAGAATTAAATAAAAGAATAGATGATTTAAAGGAAGCTAATAAAAATGCGTTTAATCAAATTGATGAAGATAATAAATCTATTGAGAAATATCAAGATAGACAAAAAAGATTATTAAAAATATTAAATGAAGGAGACTAATTAGTCTTTTTTCTTGTTTAAAAAAAGATTATATGATATTATTACTTCGGTGGTATACGTGAATAATTTAGTTCTTGCATACTTAGGTGATGCGGTATATGAACTTTGGATAAGAGAATATTTAATAAATAAAGGTTTAGTGAAAGTAAATGATTTACAAGTAGAAAGTTTGAAATATGTTAGTGCAAAGAATCAAGCAATGTTTTTAAATAAATTATTAGAAAATAATATATTAAGTGAAGACGAAATAGATATTGTTAAAAGGGGTAGAAATGCTAAAAGTCACTCTAAAAAGAATACAGATATAGTTACTTATAAAAAGAGTACTGGTTTAGAATGTTTAATTGGTAGTTTAAAAGTAAATAATAATATAGATAGAATAAATGAGATTATGAATTTTATAGTGGGTGGTAATAATGAGAGTAACAGGTAAAAATGTATTTAATGAATTAGATGTTAAGAATATAAGAAAAGTATATTTAAGTAGTAGTTTTAGTGATAAAAATATAATTAATCATATACAAAATAATCATATAAAGTATGTAGTTACTGAACAAAGAATATTAGATAATATGGTTAAGCATAATCAAGGAATAGTTGTAGAGATAAGTGATTATGAATATAAAACTATGGATGTTATAGATGATGATTTTGTTATTATGCTTGATCATTTAGAAGATCCACATAATTTTGGTGCTATTATTAGAACTGCTGAGAGTATTGGTATTAAGAATATAATTATTCCTAAAGATAGAAGTGTAGTAGTTAATGAAACTGTTATGAAGTGTAGTGCTGGTACTTTAAATCATGTTAATATAATACAGGTTACTAATTTAAGAAATGCTATAGATAAGTTAAAGGAAATGGGATTTTTTATATATGGTGCTGAAGCAGATGGAGTAAATTATAAGAAAGAAAATTATGATGGTAAAAAGTGTTTGGTAATAGGTAGTGAAGGTAAGGGTATTAGTCCTATTATAAGAAAGAGTTGTGACGTTATTATATCTTTACCTATGAGAGGACATATAAATAGTTTAAATGCTTCTGTTGCTGCTGGAATATTAATTTATGAAATGGGTGATTAGATGAATTATCCAGATGATGAATTAGTATATTATTTAAATGATAAGAATGAGATAGCACAAGATGAAATATATAATAAACATAAAAATATTATAGATATATATTTAAATAAGTATAGAAGAGTTTTTTATGCTTTAAATATTGATTTAGAAGAAGCTAGACAAGAAGCTAATTTAGGTTTTAGTTATGCTATATATAACTATGATGAAGAAAAAGATGCAACTCTTAGTACTTTTATTAATTTATGTGTTGATAGAAGATTAAGAAAATTAATTAGAAGTTATGAAACTATGAAAAATAAGATTATTAGTGAAACAGTATCTTTAAATAATACTAATAGTGATTTTAATTTAGAAGATATTATTGGTGATGAAAAATATGAACCTTTAAGAAAGTTAGAAGGTATAGATACACTAAAATATATAAATAGTGAAGTTAAGAATATACTTTCTAATAATGAATTAGAAGTATATAATTTGTTAATTCAAGATATGAATTATCAGGAAATAGCTGATAAACTTAATAAAACTCCTAAACAAATAGATAATACAATACAAAGAATAAGAATTAAATTAAAAAATATTGAATAAATTATTGCAAGAATAAATAAAGTGTGTTATATTATGTTTGTACACGAAAGTGTTTTTTTAATACAATATTTTTGAGGTGATATTATGGGAAAAACTAATATTGAAAATACTAATGAAAAGAGTTATTTAAAAGAAGTTAAAAGTGAATTAAAGAAAGTAAAATGGCCTACTAAGAAAGATATAATTAAATATACAATATCTACACTTGTTATTGTAGTATTCTTTGCTATATACTTTGTTGGTATTGAAAGTTTATTTGCATTTATTAAGGGGTTGATTAAGTAATGGAGAAATTATGGTATGTAGTTAATACTTATAGTGGACATGAGAGTAAAGTACAAGAAAAGTTATTGTCTCGTGCTCAAACTATGGGATTTCAAGATTATATTTTTAGGGTTGTTGTACCAGAAGAAACTATTACAGAAACTTTAAAAGATGGTTCTACTAGAGAAAAGAAGAAAAAGATGTTTCCTGGTTATATTTTAGTAGAAATGATTATGACAGATGAGGCTTGGTATATAGTTCGTAATACTCCTGGTGTTACAGGATTTATTGGATCAAGTGGAAAGGGTGCTAAACCAACACCGTTATTACCACAAGAAATTGATAAAATTTTATCTAGTATGGGTATGACTAGAATGGAAGTTGATAAAGACTTAGTAGTTGGTAATAAAGTTAGTATTACTGATGGACCATTTAAAGGTATGCTTGGTACAATAGATAGTATTGATATTGAGAATAACACTTTAACTGTTTTAATAGATTTGTTTGGTCAAGAAACTCCTGTTGAAGTAGAATTAAGTCAAGTTATAGCAGAATAACGCAAATATGCGTTTTTTTGTTTGCATATAATTTAGTGTTATGCTATAATACGTCTAGAGCGAGAGCTCCTTGCTTAAAAGTATTTTTAAGCCGGATAGACCAGAAGGAGGTGTATTATGAACAAGTATGAAATTATGTTCATTTTAAAAACTAGTGAAGGAGAAGCTATAAAAAAAGAAGTTTCTGAGTTAAAATCAATTATCACTGATATGAAAGGTGTTATAACTGATGAAAAAGAAATGGGTAATAGACAATTAGCGTATCCTATAAACAAAGAAGTAAATGGATATTATTATGTTATTGATTGTGATGCTAATAGTGAAATCGTTAGTGAATTTGATCGTAAAGCTAGAATCAATGAAAATGTTATTAGACATTTAATCATCAGATTAGATGAGGAGTAAGATATGAATAGTGTTATATTAGTTGGAAGATTAACTAGAGATCCAGAACTTAGAACAACTCCAAATGGAATTGCAACTTGTCAAATTACTGTTGCAGTAAATGGTATTCCTAATGCGAATGGAGATAGAAATACAGATTTTATTAATGTAGTTGTTTGGAGAAGACAAGCAGAAAACGTTTCTAAATATTGTACAAAAGGAAGTCAAGTTGGAGTTCAAGGAAGAATTCATACAAGAAGTTATGATGCAAGTGATGGATCAAAGAGATATGTAACTGAAATAGTTGCAGATAACATTACATTCTTAGGAAGTAGTAATGGTAATAGAAGTACTTCACAATTTGGTGAAGTATCAGATAATACAGTAAGTCAAGCACCAAGTGAAACTACTAATCTAATCGATGATCCATTTAAAGATTTTGGTAGTGAAGTAGTACTTAGTGATGATGATTTACCATTTTAAGGAGGATTATTAATGGCTGAGTTTTATAGAAAAAAGAAAAAGATATGTCAAATGTGCGCTGGTAAAAGTGTAGATTATAAAGATGTTAATATCGTTTCTAAATATATTAATGAAAAAGGAAAGATAATGCCTAGACGTATGACTGGTGCATGTGCTAAACATCAAAGACATATTGCAATGCAAATTAAAAGAGCTAGATTTATGGCTTTAATACCATTTGTTAAATAAGTATCATTAGATACTTTTTTTTGTTAACTAGCCAAGAAATGTTAGATAAACAAATTAAGGGTGCAACATTGCTTGAATTATGAGAGTTTTGGACTTTCTCACCAGCTGTAGACGGTGCAGCGTTTTATATAGAGCCTAGTTTCTCATTATGTGGATCTGTTTCTAGTAGTATATCATTTCGTCCATCAATAAATTTAAAATCAGAAATACAAATAACTAAGGGAGATGGAACCGGATTAAATCCTTATATAGTGGGTTAATTGTTAAAATAGAGAAAAAGTATATTGCATACTTTTTTTTAGTTAGAAAAAATGATATAATATTTTTATGAATTTTGGGAGGTTATTATGAAAGTAATATTACTTAAAGATGTTAAGAAACAAGGTAAAAAAGATGATATTATAGAAGTTAGTGATGGTTATGCTAATAATTATTTAATTAAGAATAAATTAGCGGTAAGATATACTAGTGGAAGTAAAAATAAATTAAATTCTGAAATAAAAGAAAGAGAATTAAAAGAAGATAAAATAGTAAATGATTTATTAAAATTAAAAAATGAATTAGAAAAAAAGAAAATATCTTTTACAGTTAAATCTGGTAAAGATGGTAAGATATTTGGTACTATTAGTAGTAAACAAATTAGTGATGAATTAAAGAAGATGGGTTATGATATTGATAAAAAGTGTATAGAAATGGATCATACTATTGATACTTTAGGTACACATAAAGTTAGTTTGAAAGCGCATAAAAAAGTTACAATTATATTAACAGTTGTTGTTTGTTAGGAGGGTCTTTATGGCAGAGAGAAAGATGCCACAAAATTTAGAAGCAGAAATGTCTATACTTGGAGCTTGTTTTTTAAGTTCTTATGCTTTAGATAAAGTATGTGAAGAAGTTACAAGTGATATGTTTTTTAGTGAAGCAAATAAAATAATATTTGATGCTATATTTTCACTTCATCAAAATAAAGAACCACTTGATACTACAATGTTAGTAAATGAAATAGAGAAGAAAACTAGTATTAATAGTATTGGTGGATTAGAGTATTTAAGTGAAGTAATAGATTCTGTAATAACTGCGGCTAATATAGATTATTATATTGATATAGTTAGAGAAAAGGCATTAAGAAGAAAATTAATAGAAGTTAGTACTAGTATAACTACTTCTGCTTTTGATGAAGAAACAGAAACTAATGATATAATTGATAATGCAGAAAAGAAAATATTTACTGTTACAAAAGCAAGAAAAGCAGGAGAATTTAAAAATATTATAGATGTTATGAAATCAACTGAGGAGAGACTAGAATCTTTAGCTAAAAATGATAAAGATATTACTGGTATTGCAACAGGTTTCTATGATTTTGATAAATTAACTAGTGGTTTACATGAAAATGAGCTTATAATTGTAGCAGCTCGTCCTGCTATGGGTAAAACTGCTTTTGCAGTTAATTTAGCAGTTAATGCTGCTATAAATTCTAAAAAAAATGTTGCTCTATTTAATTTGGAAATGAGTGCTGAACAGTTAGCAATGCGTATGATATCAGCACAAGGTGGAATTGATCAGAATAAACTTAAAACTGGTAGATTAGAACATAATGACTGGAAAAAAGTAAATGAAGCAATTAGTGAATTAAGTGATACTAATTTATTTATAGAAGATGCATCAGGAATAACTGTTTCTGAAATAAGAGCAAAATGTAGAAGACTTGCAACACAAGGCCCTGGTCTTGGGCTTGTTGTAATAGACTACTTACAGTTAATTGATGGTAGTGCAAAATATGCAGGTAATAGACAACAAGAAGTATCAGAAATATCAAGATCTCTTAAAACAATGGCAATGGAATTAAAGGTTCCTGTAATAGCACTTGCTCAGTTATCAAGAAGTGTAGAATTAAGAGAAAATAAAAGACCAATAATGAGTGATTTAAGGGAATCAGGTTCAATTGAACAAGATGCTGATATAGTAGCGTTTCTTTATAGAGATGATTATTATAATAAAAGTGCAGCTGAACAAACAAATATTAGTGTTACAGAATTAATAGTAGGTAAACATCGTAATGGTAGTACTGGTACTATAGAATTATTATTTGAAAGAAATATGAGTAATTTTAGGAATTATATTAAGAAAGAAAGCTAAGGTGAATAAATGAATACGTTTAATAGAATTATGGGGGTATGTATTACTATCTTAATTAGTATTATGGTATTCTTTTTGGGAGTAAAATCTAAAGTAGAAGGAAATCCAAATAATCTTTATCAAGTATATTTAAATGGAGATAATATAGGATTAATTAAAGATAAAGAAAAGTTACTTGATTTAATTGATAAAGAACAAAGTGAGATTAAAGCTAAATATAAAGTAGATAAAGTTTATCCACCTAGTGGACTTGATATACAAAGTATAGTTACTTATGATAATGATATAGAAAAAGAAAGTAATGTTTATCTTAAAATAAAAGATAAAGAACCATTTACAGTAAGTGGGTATGAAGTTACTATTAATTATAATGAAGAAGAAAAAGATGGTAGTGAAGATAACGATGGTGAAACTACTACTATAAAAAAAGATCCAGTTAAGTTAAATATTTTAAATAAAAAAGATTTTGAAGATGGAATGTATAATACTATTGCTGCGTTTATTGGTAGTGATGTATTAAATAAATATTCTAATGGAACTCAAAGTGAAATAAAAGAGACTGGTTCTACTATAGAAAATGTATATTGGAATGAAGATATAAAGATAAAAGAAGCTTATTTAAGTACTGAAGAATATATTTATACTAATAGTAGTGATATTAGTAAATATTTATTATTTGGTACATTAGATGAAGGTAAGAAATATACTGTACGTGATGGTGATAATATTAGTAGTGTTGCGGAAGCTAATAACTTGAATGTTGATGAATTTTTAGTAGCTAATCCTGAGTTTACTAGTGCAAATGTTTTATTAACTAAAGGACAAGAAGTTAATACTGCTTTAATAGATCCTGTTGTTAATATAGCTTACGTGGAAGAAAAAATAGAAGATGTTGATGTTCCTTTTCAAACTGAGTATCAAGATGATGATACTAAATATAAGGGAAATAATGAAACTATACAAGAAGGAGAAAATGGGAAGACTCGTGTTACTGAAAAAATACAATATATAAATGGAGAAATTCAAGGATTATATATTACTAATAAATCAGAACTTACTCCCGCTGTTAATAAGATTGTTAAAAGAGGTACTAAAGCTCCTGAATATAGTAGTGGTGGATACGAATTCTATGAAGTATCTTTCACAAATGATTCTTGGAGTTGGCCAACAATTACTCCATATGTTATAACAAGTAGATTTGCGTATCGTTGGGGTAGTTTACATAAAGGAATAGATATATCTGGATGTGGATATGGATCACCAGTTTATTCTGTTGGAGACGGAATAGTTGTTGAAACTGGATATCATTCTAGTATGGGTACTTACGTCTATGTACAACATGGTAATAATTATTTTACTCAATATATGCATTTAGCAAAATACACTGTGAGTGTTGGACAAACAGTATCTAGGGGACAACAAGTTGGTACGATGGGTAACTCAGGTTTTTCAACTGGTACTCACTTGCATTTAGGTGTTTCTATTGGATATCCATATCAAGGTGGTAAATTTGTTAATCCATGCGGGAGCATATTCTCATGTTAGTTAGTGTACTTGCAAGTGGTTCTAAGGGTAATTGTACTTTAGTTAAAACAGACAAATTAAATATATTAATTGATGCAGGAATGACTTTAAAGTATATTGGAGAAAAGTTAAGCAAATTTAATTTAACACCGAAAGATATTAATTATATATTTATAACACATACTCATAAAGATCATATAGGTGCTTTAGAAACACTAATTAAAAAATATAATCCTACGATTTGTATAGGTAAAAAAATGGTAAAAGATTTATCTTATTTAAAAAATTATGATAATGTCTACATAATAGAAAATTATTTAGAACTTGAAGATTTAGTAGTTGAAACAATAAAAACTAGTCATGATACTAGTGAATCTTTGGGATATATATTTAGTAATAATAATTCAAGTTTAGTTTATATAACTGATACAGGTTATATTAATAGTAAATATTTTGATAGGTTAAAAGATAAAAATATGTACGTATTAGAAAGTAATCATGATGTAGAAATGCTTATGCATGGAAAGTATCCAGCATGGCTTAAAAATAGAGTATTAAGTGATAAAGGACATTTATCTAATAAATCAAGTGCTTTTTACTTATCTAAGTTTATTGGTGATAATACTAATTATGTTGTTCTTGCTCATTTAAGCCATGAAAATAATACACCTGATATAGCTATTAGTACTTTAAAAGATACATTAAAAGAATATGAAGTAGATTTTAAAAATATTTATGTTGCTAAACAAGATGAAAAAACGGAGAATTTTAATATATGATTAAAGTAATTTGTGTTGGTAAAATAAAAGAACAATATTTAAAAGATCTAATTAATGATTATTTAAAACGTATTAATAAATATCATAAATTAGATATTATAGAGTTAAAAGATAGTAATATAATAGATGAATCTAAAGAAATATTAAAATATGTAAATAATAAAGATTATATTATAACTATGGATATTAATGGAAATAAATTAAGTAGTGTTGAATTAAGTAAAAAAATTGATAATTTATTAATGAATTATAGTAATCTAGCTTTTATAATAGGTGGTTCTTATGGATTACATGATGATGTTAAAAGTGTAAGTAATTATAGTTTATCATTTAGTGATTTAACATTTCCACACGGTTTATTTAGGGGATTATTATTAGAACAGATATATAGAAGTTTTAAGATATTAAATAATGAGTCATATCATAAATAAGGAGTAAATATGCATATAGGTAATGATTGGGATATAGTTTTAAAAGATGTTTTTGAATCAGAAAAGTTTAGAGATTTAATTATTAGAGTTAATGAAGAATATAAAAAAAGTACTTGTTTTCCTATGAAACAAGAAGTATTTAATGCTATTAAATTAACTAGTTATAAGGATGTTAAAGTTGTTATTGTTGGACAAGATCCATATCATGGTGTTAATGAAGCACACGGGCTTTCATTTAGTGTACTTTGTCCTAAATTACCACCTAGTTTACAAAATATTTATAAAGAGTTATATGATGACTTAGGTATTGAAGTTAGCAAGAGTGGTAATTTAACTTGTTGGGCTAAAGAAGGAGTATTGTTATTAAATGCTGTACTTACTGTTAGAAAAGATGAGCCAGCTAGTCATAAAATGTTAGGTTGGCAAGATTTTACAGATGAAATAATTAAAAGAATTGAAAAAAAAGATGATGTAGTTGTTTATATTTTATGGGGTAATTTTGCTAAAAGTAAAAAGGCTTTAATTACTAATCCTAAACATTATGTTATAGAGAGTGCACACCCAAGTCCATTTAGTGCTAGATATGGATTCTTTGGTTCTAAACCTTTTTCAAGATGTAACAAAATATTAGTAAGTAATGGCGTTAAGCCAATAGATTGGACTGTTAAGTAAAGTATCATTTGATACTTTTTTAAATATTACAATATTCGACAATTTATATAGAAAGCATATGTTAGTATAACGAATTAGAACATTTAAAGTTTAGTGTCTACCTATCTATTTAATAGAAAGGGTTAAGTTATGAGTAATAAAACTTTTATATT
>CAKOJI010000029.1 GCA_934089255.1 uncultured Bacilli bacterium
TAGAGGGAATATGGTATGTAAAAGTTTTATCTAATACTTTAGCACCATATTGAATTAATACTTCTGCATACATCTTTCCACTCCTAACTTATATTTATTATAGTTAATGGTTTGCTTTTTTTCAAGAAAAAAAGTACTAAATTAAAGCACTTATTTTATTATTTTTATGTATTCAATTACTGGTTGTTTATCAACGGGTATTAGTCCATTTTCATCTCCTAATGAACTTACTGATTCTTCTATTTTATCTACTACTTCAATACCACTTATTACTTTACCAAATGCAGCGTAATTGCCATCTAGTGAAGTATTATCTTTATGCATTATAAAGAATTGACTACTAGCACTATTCATATCTTGACTACGTGCCATGGATATAACCCCTCTTTTATGACTTATTTTATTATTTACTCCATTAGATGAAAATTCACCTTTAATAGTATTTTTACTTCCACCAGTACCATTTTTAAGAGGATCTCCACCTTGTACCATAAAGTTATTAATTATTCTGTGAAATGTTAGACCATCATAGAATTTTTCATTTGCTAATTTGACAAAGTTATCTACAGTTATTGGAGCATTATCTCTATCTAACTCTAAAACTATTTTTCCATAATCAGTTATATTCATTTCTACTTTTATTTGTTTAGTTTTATTACCAGGCCATAATAATCCTATTATTAAAACTATTACTACTATTAATATTAATATATATTTTAAATATTTTTTCATTTAAATATCCTTTCAAAATTTTTTATATATTTATTTATTTCTTTTTTATTTTGTATATTTTTTACTATTTTTTTATCTATACTATCAAAGCCATAAATAATAGTACCTATACATATTATTATAGATGAATATATATTAGTATATCCACTTAAGTTACTAAGCATTAAAAACATATCAGACATATTATCACTATTTAATACAATATATAGTATTATTTTTAATACATTTACTATGTTATTATCAAATGTTATATCCTTATAATATATATTTCCTTTTAAAATATCTTTATATACTTTAGTTACTTTTTTATTAAAGTATTTAGGTATAGTTATTTTTAATGCTTTATATTTATCTAATCCATTTATTAAATTATAGATATACTTATATAATATATAAGAACCTAATAATACTATTTCATTATTAGTTGTTATAGATACTACTTTAATTATGTTTTCTAATGAATCTTCGTTATTAATATTATATACTACTACTGGAATAATTCTACTTATTGGGTATGCGTTAAGATTATATTCTTTTAAACTACATTCTATATTATTTTTTTTACTGTAGTATTCTAATATTCTTAGTGTGTCTTCATCTACTTTATATATTTTATGATTACTTGTATATTTACCCATTATTAAACTCATACATAATTTATTTAATATATCTTTAGGATCTATATTATTTTTTTGGGATATAGAATCTATAGTTGCTAATAAGTTAGTAGAAAAAAAAGAATAAGATCCTTTAGGTATATTTTCGTTTTTATTATCTATAAGTTTTATTTCTGTTATATCATTATTTAATATACTAAGTCCAAATGAATCACCTATAATAAAACCCATTATAATTTCTTTTATATTCATTTTATTACCTATTATTTTTTAAAAGATATTATACAAGTTTCAGATTGACTATAACTACAAAGTTTTTTATCTTTTTCATCTATTTTAAATTTATAAAAATTATTTGCACTAATATATACTTTTAATATTTTTGTATCTTTATCATATTCGTTAATTCCTGTTTCATCATCTCTATCATTAAACTTTATAGTAGTTTTATCTTTTTTTATAATTAATTCTTTATAGTTTGTAGATTCATTTTCTGTCTTCCAAGTTCCTATAAAGTGATTTGGAATATAATCAACTACTACTTCTTGTTTGAATGTAAAGAAACAAAGTACTATAATACCAACAATTTTTATGATATTTGGTATTAGTTTTAATAATTTATCATACACATAAGGCATTATTATTATTGCTATTAGCACTAAATAGTAAAAGTTTATTGTATTTCTATTTATTAGAGCAATTATTAATAATACTAGAGATATGATATATCTATATATTGTTAGATATAGTTCATTTTCATATTCTGCATAATCATTAATTAAGTCATATATTACACCTAATCCAAATATACCAAAAGTTAAAAGATATATAATACCAATTACGTATTTTTTTTCTAAGAATTTATGTATTCCTAAAGGGCCTAATAATGCTATTAGTAAAAATTTACTACCATTTTTAGAAGATTTAATTGTTTTATAATTTTCTAATTGAGTATCTAATTTTTCTAATTCTTTTTTTGATGCTAATATTTTATATGTTGTTATATAATCATCAAATGCTCTTTTAAATTCTTTTGTATTATCTTTATGAGTATAATCTTTTGTTAAAGTATCTAGTAGTCTTTTATATATTTTTTTATTTTTTGGATATTCGTTTAATAAGTTTAAATAAATATTATATGCTTCTTCATATTGTTTATCTTTGTATAATTTTTCAGCTGTTTTATAATTTTTATTATTTGAAAGTGTATTTTTAATAGTTTTATTAGTGCTTTTATTAGTTTTTTTCTTTTGTAATTTATTTGTTTTTTTTGCCATATGCACCACCTTATCTATTATTTAATTCATCTAAATTATTTACCATTATCCAGTCTTCTAAAGCAGTATAGTTTGGTATAGTAATACTATCCACTTCTTCTAAATTATTAAATTCTATTATAGTAATGCATTTCTTTTTCCATTTTTTTTCTTCTATTGGATCAAGTTTTAAATAAGACTCATATTTATTAAAAATTTTATCTATTTCCATTTCTGTAAGTCTATTAAAACTTTCTGCATTTGTTACTACTGCGTGGTATTTAGAAACATTACTACCTTTTTCTAGAAAATATAATTCATCATTAATAAATATTCTTGAGTTTGGAATTTTTCTTGATGAATTTCCTCTTAATAATATTGTTCTTTCTTTATCAATTATTTTTTTATATTCATTTGTTTTATTATCGCATATTACTATATGTATCACTTAAATCACCACTTATTATTTTATCATAAATTTGTTTATAAACTATGTTTTTTATCTTCTTTTTTTAAATAATTATTATAATAATTTAATATATTTTTAAATGCTTCTAAATTATCATTTATTGTTTTATATATATTATCATAATCTCCGTATGGTCCTATTGGATTTCCGCCCATTTTAGATAGTTCAATTAATAGTACTCCAGGAAATATTCTTCTTAAATAATCACCGTATCCAGTTGTGTCACTATTATCAAGCATTTTATAATCAGTTTTTAGACTATATACACTTGCTAGTGTTTTATTGTATAACAAATATTCTTGATATTTGTTTTCGTCCATATTTTTTTCACTTGGTTTATAAAATATTGAACCGCCAGTTCCGTGATATAATAGCGTACATAAATAGTTACCTTTTGTCATTGAATCGTTTAATAAATTAAATAAACATTTATTTTCAATTTCATAGCTAAAATTATTAATATCTCTTGTAGGAGAGCCTATTGGGCCTTTAAAATATCTAACGATATTATCTCTAGTATTAATACCATATACGTTATAATTATTTTTTATTAAATCTATTCCTGGGTTTGTTAAATTATTAGCATTTAAATTAATACCATTACCGTTTGCATCATATGCTATTTGACTTCCTTTAGGATGGTTATATTCTTCATATTGTTTTATTATTTGTTGTTGTAATTGTGTATTTTTAATATTTTTAAATTCATCATCTTTAAACATTAATTGATATAGTTTTTGTTTATTTTTTTTATCTATTTCATTCCAAATTAAATTACTGCCAAAACCATTTTTAAATTCAGTTAAGAATAATTTATAGTATTCATTGTTACTTTTTTCTAAATTTATTTTAGAAAAGTTAATAAGTTTATTTTTTAAATCTTCAAAATCTACAACATAATCTATATCATTTATATATTTATTTAATTTATTTACTTCAGGTATTCCTCTTTCATCAGATAATCTTATCCAATTTTTATCGGTATTAACAAATGTTTTTAATCTTTCTAATAATTTTTCACTTGTTAAAACTATATCACTTTCCAAAAAGTTTTGTATTAATTTATTTAGCGATGCAAAAGCATAACTGATTAGTGAATCTGTTCTATATCTTTTATAATATTCATATGATTTTTCTTTTAATTCAGTTTCATTTATATTATTAAATGTACTTGTAGTTATATCAAAACCTTCTGGATTTTGTATTGGAATAAATTTTATTTTATATAAATTTGGGTCAAATTCTTCAAACGTAGATATATTTTCTATTAGTTGTAAAATGAAATCTACTCCTATTATTTCACTACCGTGAGTTCCACCTACTAAAAAAATTTCTTTTGATCCATTACCAACACTAATTAAATCTAGTGGGTAATTATATTCTGTATATCCTAAAACTTCGTGTTTAATTCCAAGAGATATTAGTGATTCGTTACTAAGTATTTCTTTTAGTTTTAATTTATAGGTTTCATAGTTAAGTTTGTTATAGTTTATATTATCTAATTTCATTTTCTCTCACTATTCTTTCTATAATTTTTTTCTCATCGAACTCATATATATGTCCTTTTATCTCTTGAAATTTTTCGTGTCCTTTTCCTAATAAGAGTATGATATCTCCTTTTTTTGCATTTTTTATAGCATATTCTATTGCTTCTTCTCTATTATTAATAATTATTGAATCACCTTTTGATTTTTTAACACCGTATTCTATATCTTTATTTATTTCATCTAAGTTATCGTTTCTTCTGTTATCTTCAGTAATTATTGTTAAATCAGATAATTTCCCAGAAGTCTCTCCTATACCTATTCTTATAGATTTATCTCTTCCACCACCGCAACCTACGATTGTTATAATTCTATCTGCATAGGGTCTCATAGTTGTTATGATAGATTCTATACTTAAATTGTTATGTGCATAGTCTATTACAACTTTAAAATCACTAATATTATATACTTCAACTCTACCTTCTACACTTATATTTTTTAATGTATCTAGTATTATTTTTCTATCTATATTTAGTATTTTTCCTAAGACAACTACACTAGCTGCATTGTAAACTGAAAACGTTCCCGGCATATTAACAAAATATTTTTCATTATTTATAGTAAAGTTCATTCCAAGAGAGCTATTATCTTTATATTTTTCTATATTTTCTATTTTGTAATCAGAATTTTCAGTACCGTATGTAATTATTTTTGATGTTGAATTTTTAGTTATGTTATTAAATTCTTTATCATCTTTATTTATAATTCCTATTTTACTTTGACGAAATAGTAGTGATTTGGAATATACGTAGTCTTGATATGATGGATGTTCTCTTTTTCCAATATGATCCATAGAAAGATTAGTAAATATACTGTAATCAAATATGATGTTAGATACTCTACCAACTTTTAGTGCTTGACTTGAAACTTCCATTATTAAATATTTAATTCCGTTATCAACCATCATTCTCATATATTTTTGTACTAAATATGATTCAGGCGTAGTATTTTTATGTTCTATTTTTATATTGTTAAAAAATGTACCATTTGTTCCAATTACTCCTACAGTATCGTCATTATTTTCTAATAGACTTTTTATCATATAGGAAATACTTGTTTTTCCTTTTGTTCCAGTAATTCCTATTTTTATTAATTCATTTCCTGGATTTTTAAATAGATTTGCACTTAGTATCGGTAATATTTTTCTTGTATCATTAACTTTTATAATTGTTTCATTGTCTAATGGTTTTATATTTTTAGAAACTATGAATATGTTACATCCATTTTTTCTTACATCAGGTATGTAATCATGTCCATCTCTATCAATTCCAACTAGTGCTATAAAAAGATTATCTTTATTAGCAGTTCTTGAGTCATATGTTATATCATTAACAAAAACTGATGTGTTACCATTAATAATTTTATAATCTATATTATTTAATAACTCTATTAATTTCATAAGTTACCTACTCTCTATCTTTGTTAACTAAATCTTTTATTTTTCTAAAATAATGGTTTATACAAGATTTAGTAATATTTATATTTTCTTCTAATGATATTATGTTTGCAAGTTCATTCATAGTAGTTTCTGGGTATTTTTCTTTGTATTTAATAACTATTTTTATTTTATCATCTAATAAATCTAACAAATCGTGACTTTTTAAATACAGTATATTATCTAATTGTTCCCTAGATGAATTCATACTTTTTTCTATATTTGCTTGTTCACAATTATTTAATCTATTTACCATATTTTTATGATCTCTATATATTCTAATGTCTTCATAATAGAATAAAGAAGATGTTGCTCCTAATACTTTAATAAAATCACTAATTTCTTCACTTATTTTAATGTAGACCATATATCCTTTGTCTCGTCTAATGATTTTGCTATTAAATTTTAATATTAATAATAGTTTATTAATTAATGTTGCATCATTGTAATCATCTACTAAGAATTCTAAATGATATTTACTTTTACTCGGATCATTTATAGAACCTTTTGATAAGAAGGCACCTTTTAAAAATGATGATATTTCTTCAAAACTACTATTTGTAATATTATTTACTAGATCTTCTATGTCACTTTTTATAATATCAATTTTTTTACTAATTGTAAGTATAAATATTTTTTTTATTTTGAATTTTTTTTGTGTTCTTATAGTTAGTTTTATATCAACATTATAAGTCATTTTAATTAGTTTAAATATGTATCTTGCTACGCTAGCATTTTCTATTAGTATATGTATTCTATCATTTTCGTTTGTTGAAACAAATTTTATGTAACTTAATAGAGTTATTCTTGCATCTATTAAGTCTGGTGTAGTTGCAACTATTTCTTCTTTTATTTTCGTAGTAAATGTCATTTTATACCTCATCCATTAAATATGAAAATATTAGGTACGACGTTTTTAGTGAATCGTGTTTTATAGTTCCATCTACTTTTGAAAAATGATATAGTTTATCACTAATTATTTTGACGTTATCTTTTTCTAATTCTTTTTTATCTAATTTTACTTGGTCTTTTTCTTCTTCTCTTATGTATTTTTCTCTAGTTTTTCTTGGTATTTTTTTATCGTTTGCAACTACAACGTCTATGTTATTTATATATTTTTCTAATATTTTTATATGATCGCTAACTTTATAATCATCTGTTTCACCTGGTTGTGTAAAAAGGTTTGATACATACATTTTTTTTGCTTTAGAACTATTTATTGCATCACTTATGTCTTTTATTATGATATGAGGAAGTATGCTAGTATATAGTGAACCTGGAGAAAATATAATTAAATCTGCATTTTTTATACTTTTTAGTACTTTAGCATTTACAGTAAATTCTTTGTCATATCTTAATTCTTTTATTTTCTTTTCACTTTTAGTAATGTTTTCTTCTCCAACTATTTTTGTTCCATCATCCATTATGCTAACTAATTCTACTTTGTCTTCTGTGTTTGGTAAAATTGTTCCGTTTATTTTTAATAGTTTACACATAAAATCAATTGCATCTGTTAAATTTCCTTTTTGATCTATTAGTGCTGCTAGTAATATATTTCTTATTGGATGATTTAATAATGACGGATTTTGAAATCTATATGATAGCAAATTAACTAATTCTGTATCTGCATTAGACATAGTTAACATTACTTTTCCTATGTCACCTACTGCAGGTATATTTAGTTCTCTTTTTAATGTACCAGTAGAACGTCCATTATCTGCAACACTTATTACTGCTGTTACATTGATTGGAAATAATTTTAATCCAGATAATAAATGAGACAATCCAGTTCCACCACCAAAAACAACTATATTCTTCATGTAAACACATCCATTCACTTTAATTATATCATATTAAAAAAAAATTAAGTTATTTATAACTAATTTTCGTTGTATTTTTTGAATTTTTTTATTTCTGTTTCGTCTTCTAAATTAGTTTCACTTAATTCTTTTATTATTTTTTTCTGATTTCTATCTAATTTTGTTGGAATGATAACATTGTATATTAAATATGTATCACCTTTTTTACCATATTTTTCGTCATCTATTCCTTTACCTTTTAGTTTAACTTTTGTTCCGTTTTGCGTACCAGGTTCTATATCTACTTTTACATCACCTTGTAAAGTTTTGACAGTAATTTTTGTACCTAATATTGCATCAGTAATGGTTATTGGAACTTTTATATATATATCGCTTTTATCTCTTTGATAAATTGGATGAGGTTTTACTGTGAATTCAATGTATACATCTCCATTAGGTCCACCATTTAAACCACTTGAACCTTTACCAGACATTCTTAATTGATCACTATTATCAATTCCACGTGGTACTCTTAATTTTAATGTTTTCTTTGAATTAATTAATCCAGTTCCACGGCAACTGTTACAAGTATTTTCAAAAATTTCGCCTGTTCCGTTACATTTTGAACAAGTTGTTTGGCTTTGCATTACACCTAAAATGGTTCTTCTTTCTTCAACAACTACACCACGTCCGTTACAAGTTGGACAAGTTTTTTTATTATGTCCACCAACACCATTACAACTAGTACATTTGTCTTTTATATTTATTGTAAATTCTTTTTCACAACCAAATACAGCTTCTTCAAAAGTTAAATCGATATGAACTAGACTATCTTCTCCTTTGGAACTATAATTTCTTTTTCGTTTTCTATTTCCACCAAAAGAGCCTCCCATAAATGACTCAAATATATCTCCTAAATCGATGTCATCAAAACCGAAACCACTAAATCCGCCATTAAATCCGCCAAATCCAGCTCCGGCACTTCCATCAAATGCTGCAGAACCAAATTGATCATATTGTTTACGTTTAGTTGGATCACTTAATACTGAATAAGCTTCTCCTATTTCTTTGAATTTCTCGCTAGCACCTGGCTCTTTATTTATATCTGGATGGTATTGTTTTGCAAGTTTACGAAATGCACGTTTAATTTCTTCGTCACTTGCATTTTTTTCAACACCTAATGTTTTATAATAATCTTTTGCCATTTGTTACACTTCCTTTTTTAATAATTCTGTATATAAATCAAGAGTTTTATCAAATTCTTTAAATGCTTCATCATATATTTCTTCTTTTGTTAGGTCTACTCCAGCTACTTTTAATGATTCTACTGGATCTTTTGTACATCCTAATTTTAAGAATTTTTTATAGTTTTCTAAAGCATTTTCTTTTTTATTATATATATCATTTGCAATTTTCATAGCAGCTACATAACCAGTAGCATATTGATATACATAGAAATTATAATAGAAATGTGGAATTCTAGACCATTCATACATTATTTCTTTATCAACTGTTACAATCTTACCATAATATTTTTTATTAAGTTCATAATAATTTTTACACATTAAATCTTTTGTTAATATTTCACCATTTTGTTCTAAATTATGTATTTCTAATTCAAACTCACTAAACATAGTTTGTCTTACTACACTAGCCTTAAATCTTTTTAATAATTCATCGATTATATATAATTTTTCTTGATTTTCTTTTGCTTCATCTAACATATAATATGATAATAATAATTCATTTACTTGACTAGCAACTTCTGCTACAAAAATTGTGTAACCATAATTTTGATAAGAATTATTATTAATAGCATAATAGTAATGCATTGCATGGCCTAATTCGTGAGCTATAGTTGATACTTCATCAAATCTGCCATCAAAGTTTAAAAATACATAAGGATGTGTTAAATAACACGCAGTACAGTACCCACCCATTCGTTTATTTTTTGTTGGGTAAACGTCTATCCATCTTTCATCAAAAGCTTTTTTTAATAAGACAACATAATCATCACCTAAAGGTTTTAAAGCATTTAAAACTAATTCTTTTCCCTCGTCAAAACTATATTTTTTATTGTAATTTTCTACAAGTGGTACGTATGTATCATATATGTGTAATTTATCAACTTCTAAAACTTTTTTTCTTATTTTCCATTGTTTATGAATAATACTTAAATTGTTTTCAATAGATTTTAATAATGTTTTATATACTTCATCAGTTACGTTATTACTTATAAGTGATGCTTCTAAACTAGAATTATATCCTCTTATTTTTGCAATTCTATTATGTAGTTTTACTTCTCCTGATAAGAGTTCACTATTCGTATTTATAATATTTTCGTATCCTTTATATAGTGTTTTAAAAGCATTTTTTCTAACTAATCTATTATTTGATTCTAAATATGTTGCATAATTATTATTAGTTATTTCAACTTTTTTATTGTTTTCGTCTTTTATACTACCAAACTTTAAATCTACATCAGTTAGTTTTGAGAAAGTGTCTTCAGGAACACTAAATGTATCACTCATCATACTTAATAATTTTTCTTCTTTTTCGCTTAAAATATATTTTTTCTTTCTGAAAATATCTTTTAATACTATTTCATACTCTAGTAATCTTTTATCTTTATCATATAACTTTTCAATATCTTTATAGTCATATGACATTAATTCTGGAACAATATATGATGAATACTCACTATACTCCCTATTTAATTTGATTACCAGTCCATAGTATTTATTATATAAATCATCACTTAAGTCTATATCATTATTTATATGCGCATATATGAATAATCTTTCCAATCTTTTTTCAATGTCTGAATCTAATTTAAGTGTTTCATATAAGTTATTTAATAAAGTACCTTTATATTTTTTAATTTTATCTATTTCCTTTTCTAAAAGACTTATTTCATTAAGAAATTTTTTGTTAGAGTCAAATAATTCAGTTAGGTTTATTTTGTATTTTTCTGGTATTTCATTTCTATTATTGTATTTCACTTTATCCTCCAAAAATTTAAAAAGAGAGTTAGATAAACTAACTCTATCTTTTTTATTTATTAACAAATTCTGCTTCGCTTGCACCATCATCAGTAGAATTATTTCCACCATTATTTTGATTTTGTGTAGCTTGTTCTTGATAGATTCTTGTTGCATATTCCATAGCTTTTTCATTTAATTTTGCAGTTTTGTCTTTTATTTCATCCACATTTGTTCCTTCAAGAGATTTCTTTAAATCACTTATTAATTCTTCAGTTGTTTTCTTTTCATCATCAGTTAATTTATCACCTAAATCTTTGATTGATTTTTCTGTAGTAAATATTGCTTGTTCTGCTTCATTTCTAGCATCAGCTTCTTGTTTACGTAATTCATCAGCTTCTTTATTTGCTTCTGCTTCTTTCATCATTTTATCAATTTCTTCATCTGTTAAATTAGTATTTGAAGTAATTGTAATATGTTGTTCCTTATTTGTTCCTAAATCTTTTGCAGTAACATTAACAATACCATTTGCATCGATGTCGAATTTAACTTCTATTTGAGGAATTCCTCTAGGTGCAGCAGGAATATCTGTTAATTGGAATCTTCCTAAAGTTTTATTATCTGCTGCCATTGGTCTTTCACCTTGTAATACGTGGATGTCAACGGCAGGTTGGTTATCTACTGCTGTAGAGAATACTTGACTCTTACTTGCTGGTATTGTTGTATTTCTTGGAATTAATACAGTCATAACATTTCCTAGTGTTTCAATTCCTAGTGATAATGGAGTTACGTCTAGTAATACTAAATCATCAACTTCTCCTGTTAAAACACCACCTTGAATTGCAGCACCCATTGCAACAACTTCATCAGGGTTAACACTCTTATTTGGTTCTTTACCTAATTCATTTTTAATTAAATTTTGAATATATGGAATTCTACTTGAACCACCAACTAATACAACTTGGTCAATATCATTTTTAGTTAAATTAGCATCTTTTAATGCTTTTCTAACTGCGTCTAATGTTGAGTCAAATAAATCTTTACATAAGTTTTCAAATTTAGCACGAGTTATCGTCATATCCATATGAACTGGTCCATCAGCATTTTGAGTTAAGAATGGTAAATTGATATTTGTAGTAGTCATACTACTTAAGTCTTTTTTAGCTTTTTCTGCAGCATCTTTTATACGTTGCATAGCCATTTTATCTTTGGATAAATCAATTCCGTTTTCCTTTTTGAATTCACTTACCATATAATCCATTAAGCATTTATCAAAGTCATCTCCACCTAGTCTATTATTACCACTTGTAGATTTAACTTCGAATACACCGTCACCTAATTCAAGAATTGAAACATCGAATGTTCCTCCACCTAAATCATAAACTAATATAGTTTGTAACTTATCTTGTTTATCAAGTCCGTATGCAAGAGCAGCTGCTGTTGGTTCGTTTACTATTCTTTCTACTTCAAGTCCAGCAATTTTACCAGCATTTTTAGTAGCTTGTCTTTCAGCATCATTAAAGTATGCTGGAACAGTTATAACAGCTTTTGTAACTGGCTCTCCAAGATAACTTTCTGCATCTTTTTTTAATTTCATTAATATTTTTGCACTAATTTCTTCAGGTGTATATTTTTTACCATCAATATCAACCTTTTCACTAGTACCCATTTTTCTTTTTATTGA
>CAKOJI010000030.1 GCA_934089255.1 uncultured Bacilli bacterium
ATAAAAACAATAAAAAACTTGATAAAAAGTAATTACCTATGGATAATATTTTTTATATGTATTGTATTTTTTTTAGCGTTTGCAGAAGATGTATTCACACATGAAATAATGAATGGCGACATAATAGGATACAATTTAGTTAGCAAATACTTAATCAAAACAAACATTACTCCAATAGTAAAATACATAACTTGGTTTGGTAGTGCAACTTGTCTAATACTAATTAGTTTACTTTCATTTATATTAAAAAATAAAAAAATAAGTATATGTATATTATCTAACTTAGTAATAATAACTATACTAAATCAATTACTTAAATTCATATTTGAAAGATCCAGACCAACAGAATATAGAATAATTACTGAAACTGGTTATAGTTTTCCATCAGGACATTCTATGGTAAGTATGGCATTTTACGGTTTTATAATTTATTTAATATACAAAAACATAAATAACAAATATAAAAAATGGATATTTATATCAATATTATCGCTATTAATAATAAGTGTTGGTATTAGTAGAATTTATTTGGGAGTACATTACACAAGTGACGTTTTAGCAGGTTTCTTAATCTCAATATCATATCTAATAATATATATAAAATATACAAAAAGAATTATAGATAAGGATAATAGTTATGAAAGACAAAAAATTAATTAATAGTTTTAAATATGCATTCACTGGAATATTTAGTGCATTAAAAACAGAAAGAAATTTAAAAATACATATATCAATTGCAACACTAGTAATTATATTTGGAATAATACTTAAGATAAGTAAAATAGAATGGTTAATATGACTTATATGTATAATGACAGTTATCTCATCAGAATTAATAAATACAGCCATAGAAACAACGGTAGATATTGCAATGCCAAATGAAAATGAATTAGCAAAAATGGCAAAAGATATAGGAGCTGCTAGCGTACTTGTACTAGCAATAACATCAGCAATAATAGGTTTAATAATATTTGTTCCAAAAATAATAATATTATTTAAATAAAAGGAGTAATCATGAAAAAAATACTAGAAAAAAACGAATTGCTATTTTAACTATTAGAACAAAAAACACAATATTAAAAGTATTAGAATTAAGTGAGTAGAGGTAAGATATGAAATACATTACAACATATAACTCTCCATTAGGACTTATTAACATAACAAGTGATGGAGAATACTTAACTGGATTATATTTTGACAAATCAAGTGATTCAAATAAGTTCAAAGAAAACTACGCTACTAAAGAATTAAAAATATTTGATGAAACTAAAAATTGGTTAGATATATATTTTAGTGGAAAAACACCTACAATTACACCAAAATATAAAATAGAAAACTTAACTCCATTTAGAAAACAAGTAATAGATATCTTAAACACTATCCCTTATGGTAAAACAATAACATATAAAGATATTGCAAAAATTGTCGCAAAAGAAAAAGGAATAGAAAAAATGTCTAGTCAAGCAGTTGGAAACGCAGTAGGTTGGAATCCAATATGTATTATAATTCCATGTCATAGAGTAATTGGTACAAATGAAAGTATAACTGGATATGGTGGAGGAATAAAAAATAAAATAGGATTATTAGAAATAGAAAAAAATGATATAAGTTCAATTATCATTCCAAAAAAAGGAAACAAACTATGAAAAGATGTAAATGGTGCAATTTAAATAATAAAAAATATATAGAGTATCATGATAATGAATGGTGTAAACTAAATACTAATGAAAAATATTTATTCGAAATGTTAATTTTAGAATCATTTCAAGCAGGATTGTCATGGGAATGCGTATTAAATAAAAGAAAATATTTTAAAGAGGCTTATGATAACTTCTATATTGATAAAATAATAAATTATGATGATAAAAAAATTAATGAACTTATCAAAAACAAAAATATAATAAGAAATAAATTAAAAATAAAAGCAAGTATTAACAATGCAAAAATCTTTAAAGAAATAGAAAACGAATATACTTCGTTTTATAAATACTTAACAACATTTACAAAAAATAAAATATACTATGAAATAGACAAAACTAGCTCAGAATTATCAGACAACATATCAAAAGATTTAATAAAAAGAGGAATGAAATTCGTAGGAACTAAAATAATATATTCATACTTACAAGCAATAGGAATAATATATTCACATGATAAAGAATGTTTTATGTATAAAAATAAATGAATTACAGAAATGTAATTTTTTTTTAAAATAAAATTATTGACAACCACGAAATATCTATGAAAGAAACAATACGTGTTTTATTGTTAATGAATGAACTAGATTATTTTAAATATAGAAAATGTATAATATTTGAAAGATTTAGAACAGATACAACATGTTGTGAATATGATACAAAATTTTGCTTAAAAGATAGTGTAATATCAAAACTAAATATTCCTATAGTCTACGATGCCGATATATCACATAAAGGTCCTTGTCTAAATATAATAAACGGAAGTATTACCAAGATAAAAGTAAAAGATGGAAAATCAACTATATTATTTGAATTAAAATAAAAAAGTGTCTAAGAAAAAATTAAAATAATATAGTAAGTTTAATAATTTAAAGATAAATAATAAATAATCTTACAACTTTAAATATAAACTTGCTTTTTTTAAAACCAAAAAGTATAATAAGTATGAAATGTATAACAAAGGAGAAATAAATATGAAAAAAGACAAATACATAGGAATATCTAAAGTTGGAGAAAAAGGCCAAATAGTCATACCAAAAGAAGCAAGAGATATGTTTAACATAAATCCTGGTGATTCAATAATAGTTTTATGCGATAAGAAAAAAGGTATAGCATTAGTTAAATCTGATGTCATAGAAGATATATCAACTAATATTTTCAAAAAAGGAGAATAAATATGTATTGTATAGAAACTAAAAATTTAACTAAAAAATATAAAAATTTAATTGCAGTAAACAACCTAAATTTAAAAATAAAAAAGAATGAATTATTTTCTTTACTAGGAACTAACGGTGCTGGAAAAACAACAACACTAAAAATGTTATCGACTTTAATTCCTAAAACTAGTGGAGAAATATTAATAAATAATTTAAATTTATCTCAATCAAAAGATAAAATAAAAAACATCATAAATATTTCACCACAAGATACAGCAATAGCAAAAAATTTAACTGTAAAAGAAAACCTATACTTTTTTGCAGGAGTATACGAAATAAAAAATAAAGAAAACAAAATAGATGAATTAATAGAAATATTTAAATTAGAAAGTGTTTTAAATCAAAAAACAAAAACATTATCTGGTGGATGGCAAAGAAAATTATCAATAGCACTATCACTTATAAATGATCCTGAAATATTATTTTTAGACGAACCTACACTAGGTTTAGATGTAATAGCAAGAAAAGAATTGTGGAAAATAATTGAAAGCCTTAAAAACAAAACAACAATTATTTTAACTACACATTATATGGAAGAAGCAGAAAAACTATCAGATAGAGTTGGAATAATGTCAAAAGGAAACTTAATTTTAACTGGTACACCAAAAGAAATAATAAAAAAATCTGATTGTACAAATTTTGAAGATGCATTCGTAAAAATCGTAACCGGAGGTGAATTACAGTGAGAACTCTAAACTTTGCAAAAAGAAATACTAAAGAAATAATTAGAGACCCATTAAGTACCATATTTGCCATAATTCTACCATTATTTTTACTATTTATTTTTCAACAATTCAAAATACCAAGTGATAATTATAAAATAGAAAATTTTACACCAGGTGTAATAATATTTAGTAATGCTTTCTTAACACTATTTACTGCAATGTTAGTTTCAAGTGATAGAAACACATCTCTATTAATACGTTTAAAAGTAAGCCCTATGACATCTACTAATTACATATTAGGATATATATTATCACTTATACCAGTAATAGTAATACAAAATATACTACTATTTACACTAGCAATAATACTAGGATTAAATATAAGCATAAACTTACTACTAGTTATACCAGTATCCATTATCATATCAATACTATTTATAGTTATTGGAATAATAATAGGTTCTATATTTACCGAAAAAGCTTCATCAGGAATATCTAGTATAATATTACAATTAGTAATATTCACAAGTACAATGTATTTTCCAAAAGAACTATTAGGAAATTTTTTCACAAAATTATGTAATATACTACCATTTGAAAGTGCATTGCAAATAATAAAAAATATTATGAATAATAATATAAATGCAATATCAACAAAAAACATAATAATATTTTCATTATACCTTATAATAACTACAATAATTTCTATAATTATATTTAATAAAAAAATGCTTAATAACCAAAATTAAATACATATAAACAAGTCATATTAACCACAAAATATGACTTTATTTAATAAAAAAACTATTTAAAAAATTACACTTTTTTGTTATACTCATTCTAGGTGATTATAAAATGGATAAAAAAGAATTATTAACCAATTTAACTAAATACGAAGAAAAAATAAATATACTTGGGAGGTCACTTTGACTTACAAAGTAAAAATAATAAAATAAAAGAATTAGAAAATATTTTACAAGATGAAACAATATGGAATAATATTGATTATGCAAATAAAGTAAATAGTGAACTTGCAAACTTAAAAAAAACAGTATCAACATTTGATAATTTAACTAAAAAAATTAAAGATTCAATTTCACTATTAGATATTTTAAACGATAATGATACTGAAGAACTAAAAGAATTAGAAACAGAATTAAACACTATAAAAGAAGAAGTGAATAATTTAGAAATAGAAACACTTTTAGACGGTCCATACGATAATGCCAGCTGTTACTTAGAAATACATCCAGGAGCAGGAGGAACTGAAGCTTGTGATTGGGCAGATATGCTACTTAGAATGTATACAATGTTTTGTGATAAAAACAATTATAAATATGAAATAATTGATAAATTAAAAGGTGACACAGCCGGAATAAAAAGCGTTACTTTAAAAATTACAGGAGATCACGCATATGGATATTTTAAAAGCGAAATAGGTGTTCATAGACTAGTAAGAATAAGCCCATTTAACGCAGCAGGAAAAAGACAAACATCCTTTGCTTCCGTTTCTGTAATACCAGAAATAAATAAAGATATCGAAATAGAAATAAATCCAAATGATATAAGAGTAGATGTATATAGAAGTAGCGGATGTGGTGGACAAGGAGTTAACACAACAGATTCAGCAGTACGCATTACACACATTCCAACAAACATAGTTGTAACTTGTCAAAATGAACGAAGTCAAATACAAAATAAAGAAACAGCAATGAATTTATTAAAAAGTAAATTATTTCAAATAGAATTAAAAAATAAACAAAAAGAAATAAATGATTTAAAAGGTGACACACTAAATATAGATTTCGGTAGTCAAATAAGAAATTATACTTTAGAACCATATAGTTTAGTAAAAGATGTTAGAACTAATTATGAAAATACTAATACAAGTAAAGTATTAGATGGTGACATATTAGAATTTATGAAAGAATATTTAAGAATAAAGAGGTAAAATATGAATAATTTAAAAAAATACACAAAAATAATAATAGGATGTATATTAATTAGTTTGGGATTAAATCTATTTTTAATTCCATCTAAACTAGTTGCAAGTGAAACAATAGGGTTAATATCTCTCTTATCATACAACTATGGATTTATTCCAGCTGCAATGTTACTAATTATAAATGTATGGACACTATGGTTAATATATATGATATATGACAAAGACAAATTAAGAAAATATTTATTACCAACAATACTTTTACCATTAACAATATACTTAACATCATTTATTAATTTAAATTTAACTTATAACATAGAAGAATTGTTAATAGCTATATCAGGAGCTTTCATAATGGGATATGGATATAGTTTTATGTATAAAGAAGGATATAAAACTGGTGCAATATACATTTTAGAAGATATGTATAACGATTTTTCTAAAAAAAACACAAGATTAATATCAAGAAGCTTTGATGTAATATTAATCTTAATAACACTAAAATTATATAGTATAGAACAAGCTTTATACTCAAGCATTGTAATTGTTATAATAAGATATATGACTACTAAAGCAAGAATAGGAATAAGTGATTCTAAAGCATTTTATATAATAACAACAAAAGAAAAAGAAATAAAAGATTATATAATGAAAGAATTACATCACGACTTAACAGCATTTGATGCAGAAGGTGGTTTCTCTAAAAAAAAGACAAAAGTAATAATGTCAATAATATCTACTAAAGATTATTTTAAAGTAAAAGAAGGAATAGAATTAATAGATCCAAACGCCTTTATATCAATAACTGACAATTACGAAGTATTAAATAAAAATGTAAAAATAAATAAAGTAGAAGATTAAGCACACTGTGCTTTTTTTGTATAAAAATAAAATATTTGTAGAACAATATAATGATATCAAAATGAAAGATGAAACATATGAAATTTGAAGAACTAATAAAAAATTTAAAACATTGTGAATTATGTAAAGAATATTTTGACTTTCAGCCACATCCAATTTTTTGGGGGAATAAAAATTCTAAAATAGTACAAATTAGTCAAGCACCATCTCTAACAGTACATAAAACATTTAAACCCTTTTCGGATCAATCTGGAAAAAAATTAAAGTATGAATGGTACAAAATAGATGACAAGACATTTTATAATACAAATAATTTTTACATAGTTTCATTAGCGCACTGTTATCCAGGTAAAGATAAAAATGGTAATGATAAAAATCCACCGAAAATTTGTTATGAAACTTGGGTAAAAAAAGAAATTAAACATATAAATAACAAAATATATATAATAATTGGAGCAAAGGCAGCTAAAGTATTTTTCCCAAAAGAAAAATTTAACGATTTAGTCTTTAAAAATAATTATTTAAACGGATTATTAACATTAGTTTTACCACACCCTTCACCTCTAAATTTTAAATGGTTAAAAGATCATCCTAAATTTTCAGAAGAAAGGATTATTGAAATTAGAAAAATAGTGCATAATATTATAGAAAAAGAATAAACGAATTAAAAATACTTTTATCATATAAAAATAGAACATTTAATACAATATACTATGAAAAAGAAAATAATAATACTATTAATAATTTTAAATATTTGTCTTTTTATACCAGTTAAAGCAAAAGAAAGAAAAATGATATTAAATAATATAAAAATAGTAATTGATCCTGGACACGGTTCTAAAGACATTGGTACTAGTTACAAAGACATATACGAAAAAGATATTAATTTAAATATATCAAAATCTTTAAAAAAAGAACTTGAAAGTTTTGGCGCTATAGTAACACTTACTAGAGAAGATGATTACGATTTATCAAAACCAAATGCAAATAGAAGAAAGAAAAGTGATTTTGATAATAGAATAAAATTAATAAACGACATTAAACCAAATTTAGTTATATCAATACACCAAAACTACTATAAAGAAAGTGTCTATCATGGTACACAAATATTTTATAAAGGTAATAAAAAGTTAGCAGATACATTACAAAAAAAGTTAAACAAAGATAGAATTTCAAAACCAATATCAAATACTTTATATATGTATAATAAATTAGAAAGTGATGTTTTGCTAATAGAATGTGGATTCCTATCAAATTCTAAAGACAGAAAAAATCTAACAAACGATAAATACATAGAAAAATATACAAAAGATTTAGCACATACTTTAAAAGAATATTTTAAGAATACTTAATATAAAAAGATTATATCAATTTTTCATTTATTTTAACCGTTTAATACAAAATATGTATATAAAAAAATATTAACAAAATATATATTATATATTGACATACAAGCGATCGATATAGTATAGTTGAAATACAGGGGTGATAATAAATGAATCAAATAAAAGAATATAATAAAACAGTATTTGAAGATATCAAACACATTGATGAATATGGTAATGTATATTGGTTAGCAAGAGAATTACAACAAGTACTCGAATATAAAAAATGGCAAAAGTTTATAAATGTAATAGAAAATGCAAAAATAGCTTGTGAACAAAGTAAATTTATGATTGATGAACATTTTACCCAAGTGGGTAAAACATCGAAAATGCCTAACGGTGGAGTTAAAAATATATTAGAATATAAGTTATCAAGATACGCATGTTATTTAATAGTACAGAATTCTGATCCTAGAAAAGAAGTTGTTGCTTTAGGACAAACCTACTTTGCAGTACAAACAAGAAAACAAGAACTGACTGAAAAAGAATATATAAATTTAACAGAAGAAGAAAAAAGATTTTATCAAAGAAGTTTAACTAAAAAAGGTAATTACTCTTTAAATCAGACCGCTAAAAAGTGCGGAGTTAAAAACTTTGATCAATTCCATAATGCTGGTTATAAAGGATTATACAATGGTGAAACAGCTAATGATATTGCTAAAAGAAAAAAAATAAGATATCGTGAAGATATTTTAGATAATATGGGTAGTGAAGAATTAGCAGCCAATCTTTTCCGTATAACTCAAACTGAATCAAAACTAAAAAGGGATAATATATCTAGTGAAAAAGATGCTAACGAAACACATTATAATATAGGAAAAAATATTAGAGAGGTAATTGCAAAAAATGGTGGAACAATGCCAGAAAAATTACCAACACCTAAAAAATCGTTAAAAGAATTAGTAAAAGAAAATACAAATAAAATTGAATTATAGATATAAGTTTTTTCTAAAAATAAATACAGAAGTACTTTTAATAGAATGTGGTTTTTTATCTAATCCAATAGATAGAAAAAATTCAACAAATGAAAAATATAAAATAAAATATACAAAAGACTTAGCTAATTACATAAAAAACTATTTCAAACAAAATTAACGTAAAATTCATAATAAATTCACAACTTTTATATATTATTTTTATGTCAGTTGTGATAGAATCTATAATAGGTGATAGTATGAGCAAAGATAAATACTCAACTAATAAAATATTTAAAACCTTAGACGAACAAATAGAAATACTTAAAAATAAAGGTTTAGTTATAGATGATGTAGATTCTGCTAAAAGCATACTATTAAGAGAAAATTATTTCTTCATCAGTGGCTATAGATATCTATTATTAAAGTCAAGAACTGATAAAAAGTTTTTGCCAAATGCAAACTTTAGAGAATTATATGCCTTATTCAATTTTGATAGACAGGTAAGAAATATAATATTTAAAAATTTACTAATTGTTGAAAATAATATTAAAAGTATATTTTCATATCAATTATCTAAAAAATATGGATACAAAGAAAAAGATTATTTAAGACCTTCCAACTTTACAAATAATCCAGAAAAATTTAGGCAAGTAAATGATTTGATAAAAAAAATGAAAAGGCAAATAAGAATTAATGGTAATCAACACTCAGCAACAAAACATTATCAAATGAATTATGGGTACGTTCCATTATGGATTGTAGTTAAAGTTTTATCATTTGGTATAGTTTGTGAATTGTTTACCATAATGAAAAAAGAGGATCAAATAGAAATATCAGAAATATATAAAATAGATCCTACAACATTATGTATCTATTTACCAATACTATCAAATTTTAGAAATTTATGTGCTCATGAAGATATATTATATGATTACAAAACTCAAAAACCAATACCAGACACAATGTTTCATAGGCAACTAAATATACCAAAACAAGATGGAGAATTTATTTATGGTAAGGAAGATTTATTTGCATTAATAATAATTCTAAAAAGGATGCTAGCAAAAGATGAATTTAAATTATTAATAAATGAAGTAACATACGAATTAGATGTTTTAGAAGGAAAACTAAAAACAATTAAAATCGATAAACTATTAAATGCTATAGGTTTTCCAACAAATTTTAGAGAAATATGTTATATGGAAAAGGAGTAATGGATATGAAAAAAAATAAAACATTAAGTATAGTATTAATTATATTTGCATTCTTTATTGGAGCAGGTGGAATGTATTGTTTAGTTAATTATGCTCCAAAATCAGTTCAGACTGTTGTTAACAAAAGTGAAAAAGAAGTTACAATAACAGATGCTGGAATAGCAGACTCAGTAGAAAAATTATATGATGCTGTAGTTGTAGTAGGATCATACAAAAATGGAGTACTAGCAAGCAGTGGTACAGGTTTTGTATATGAAGAAGACGATAAATATGCATATATATTAACTAATTCTCATGTAGTAGATGGTGCTAGTTCTGTAAAAGTAAAATTCACAAATGATACAATAGAAAATGTAGAACTAGTAGGAAATGACTCTTATTCAGATATCGCAGTATTAAAAATAGATAAAAACAAAATATTAAAAGTTGCAACAATAGGAAAAGTTGATGAAAATTTAAGAGTAGGAGATACTGTATTTGCAATAGGAGCACCTATAAATGATGAATATTCTTGGACAGTAACTAGAGGTATATTATCAGGGAAAAATAGATTGGTAGATGTTAGCGCATCAAACTCTAGCACTTCAGATTGGGTAATGAGTGTTATGCAAACAGATGCTTCTATAAATAGTGGAAATAGTGGTGGACCACTTGCAAATGCAAATGGTGAAGTTATCGGTATAACTAATATGAAATTAGTTAGTGAAGGTGTAGAAGGAATTGGATTTGCAATACCAATTGATGATGCAGTAAATTATGCTACACAACTAAGAGAAAATAGAAAAATTGAAAGACCATTTTTAGGTGTTTCTATGTTAAACTCAACAGATTCATACAACTTATCCAGATATAGAATAAATATAGATACAAGTGTAACTGGTGCAGTAGTTATAGAAACTCAAGATAAATCACCTGCCAGTGATGCCGGTTTAAAACAAGGCGATGTAATAACTAAAATTGAAGATTACGAAGTTACATCAGTAGCAAAACTAAAATATTATCTATATAAATATAACCCTGGAGATAAAATAAAAATAACATACAATAGAAATGGAAAAACAGAAACTACTACAGTTAAACTAGGGAAAAGTGAATAGATTAGAAATAATCTGTTTTTCTTTTAAAAAAATATGCTATAATACATCTTAGTTAGGAGGAATTAAAATGTCATTAAAAGCAGGAATAGTAGGATTACCAAATGTAGGAAAAAGTACTCTTTTTAATGCAATAACTAAAAAAAATATATTAGCAGCAAATTATCCGTTTGCAACAATAGACCCCAACGTAGGTGTAGTAACCGTACCAGATTATAGATTAGAATATTTAGAAAACTTATATAATCCAGACAGCGTAGTACCAACTACTTATGAGTTTACTGATATAGCAGGATTAGTAAGTGGTGCATCACACGGTGAAGGATTAGGAAATAAATTTTTAAGCCATATAAGAGAAACAGATGCAATAGTTGAAGTAGTAAGATGTTTTAATGATAAAAATATAACTCACGTAGAAGGAGATGTAGATCCCATACGTGATATAGAAATAATTAATGTAGAATTAATTATGTCAGATTTAGAAATAGTTCAAAATAGAATATCTAAATTAGGAAAAAGAATAGAAATGTCAAAAGACAAAAAAGAATTATTAGAAATACAAGCTTTAAAAAAATCTAAAGAAGCTTTAGAAAAAGGTATAGCCTTAAGAAACATTGAATTTACAGAAGAAGAATTATTGGTTCTTAAAAATTTTAGTTTCATAACTATTAAACCAATAATATACGTAGCAAATGTTAGCGAAGATGATGCAATAGTTGGAACAAATGAATATGTTGAAAAAGTTAGAAATTATGCTTCAAATGAAGGTTCTGGAGTTGTTGTACTTAGTGCTAAATTAGAAAGTGAATTATCAGAACTAGAAGTAAATGATAAAAAAGAATTTATGGATAGTTTAGGCTTACAAAATAGTGGTTTAGATAAATTAATTTTTGAAACATACAATTTATTAGGTCTAGCAACATTCTTTACAGCTGGAGAAAAAGAATGCCGTGCGTGGACATTTAAAAAAGGAATGAAAGCACCAGCTTGTGCAGGAATTATACACAGTGACTTTGAAAGAGGTTTCATAAGATGTGAAACAATGAGTTTTGAAGATTTAGAAAAATATGGTTCAGAATTAAAAGTAAAAGAAGCAGGGCGTATGCGCCGTGAAGGAAAAGAATACATAATGC
>CAKOJI010000031.1 GCA_934089255.1 uncultured Bacilli bacterium
GTATTAAATGAAAGATTAGTAAAAGATGATGTTTATACATCACTTCATATAGAACATTATGATATTGATTGTCGTGATACAAAATTAGGACCTGAAGAAATTACAAGAGATATTCCAAACGTTAGTGAAGATGCTCGTAAAAACTTAGATGCTAATGGTATTATTAGAATTGGTACTGAAGTTCACGAAGGAGATATTTTAGTAGGTAAAGTTACTCCAAAAGGTGTACAAGAACTTACAAGTGAAGAAAAATTATTACATGCAATATTTGGTGAAAAAACTCGTGAAGTAAGAGATACATCTCTTCGTGTTGCACACGGCGCTGATGGTATTGTTCATGATGTTAAAGTATATACAAAAGAAAATAGTGATGAATTAGCTGCTGGTGTATCAAAAGTTATAAGAGTATATATTATTCAAAAACGTAAGATACAAGTAGGAGATAAGATGTCTGGTCGTCACGGTAATAAAGGTGTTATCTCATTGATTTTACCAGAAGAAGATATGCCATACTTACCAGATGGTACTCCAGTTGATATAGTTCTAAATCCTCAAGGTGTTCCATCTCGTATGAATTTAGGACAAATATTAGAATTACATCTAGGAATGGCTGCTAAAAAATTAGGCGTTCACTGTGCAACTCCAGTATTTGATGGAGCAACAGTAGAAGATATTCAAGAAATGATGGATGAAGCTGGTCTAGACAAAGACGGTAAAACAGTTTTATATAATGGTAGAACTGGTGAACCATTTGAAAATCGAGTAGCAGTTGGTGTAATGTATATGATTAAACTACATCATATGGTTGATGATAAATTACATGCAAGATCTACTGGTCCATACTCATTAGTTACACAACAACCTTTAGGTGGTAAAGCTCAATTTGGTGGACAACGTTTCGGAGAAATGGAAGTTTGGGCATTATATGCTTATGGTGCAGCACATGTTTTACAAGAAATATTAACAATCAAATCAGACGACGTTGTAGGACGTGTTAAAGTTTATGAAGCTTTAGTAAAAGGTAAAAATATCAGTCAAGCAGGAGTTCCTGAAAGTTTCAGAGTATTAATTAAAGAATTCCAAGCATTAGGATTAGATATTACAATAATCGATAATAATGACGAAGTACATGACATTAATGACTTAGAAGAAACAGATGATGATGCTGCTATTACAATTGATGAAATTGATGTTAATAAAGATTTAACTTTAGATACTAAAGAAGAAGCAGTTAGTGAAGAAACTACAAATGATGAAGACTCAGAAACAGTTATTGATGAAGAAATCGTTCCTGATGAGGAAAATGATATAGAAGATTTAAGTAATGAAGGGGATGAAATTTAATGTTAGAAGTTAACAATTTTAAAGGAATTAGAATAGGCATTGCTAGTCCTGAAAAAATTAGAAGTTGGTCACATGGTGAAGTAACTAAACCAGAAACAATAAATTATCGTACCCTTAAACCTGAAAGAGATGGTTTATATTGTGAAAAAATCTTCGGGCCAACAAAAGACTACGAATGTAGTTGTGGTAAATACAAAAGATTAAGATATAAAAATGTTATATGTGATAGATGTGGAGTTGAAGTTACTCGTTCTAAAGTTCGTCGTGAACGTATGGGACATATAGAACTTGCTTCTCCATGTTCACATATTTGGTTCTTTAAAGGTGTTCCATCTAAAATGGGATTAGTTCTTGATATGAGTCCAAGAGATCTAGAAGAAGTATTATACTTTGTAAGCTACGTAGTAATTAATCCTGGAAATGCACCTCTTGAAAAGAAACAAACATTATCTGATAAAGAATATAGAGCATACTATGAAAAATATGGAAACAATTTTGAAGTAGGTATGGGTGCTGAAGCAATCCAAAAATTATTAAAAGAAGTAGATATAGAAAAAGAAATAGAAGATTTAAGAAAAGAACTTGATGGTGCTACTGGTCAAAAACGTATAAGATTAGTAAAACGTTTAGACTGTTTAGTATCATTTGAAGAAAGTGGTAATCGTCCTGAATGGATGGTATTAGATGTTATTCCTGTAATACCACCAGAACTTCGTCCAATGATTCAATTAGACGGTGGTCGTTTTGCAACAAGTGATTTAAATGACTTATATAGAAGAATTATCAATAGAAATAATCGTTTAAAAAAACTATTAGAACTTGGAGCTCCTTCTATTATTGTACAAAATGAAAAACGTATGTTACAAGAAGCAGTTGATACATTATTTGATAACGGAAGACGTGGTAGAAGTGTTACTGCCGCAGGCAACAGACCATTAAAATCATTATCTAGTATGTTAAAAGGAAAACAAGGACGTTTCCGTCAAAACTTATTAGGTAAACGTGTTGACTACTCTGGTCGTTCAGTTATCGTTGTTGGACCAAATTTAAAAATGTATCAATGCGGTATTCCAAAAGAAATGGCTTTGGAATTATTTAAACCACACGTTATTAATGGATTAGTATCACGTGGTTTAGCACACAATATTAAAGGTGCAAAAAAATTAATCGACACAAGAAACGAATGCGTATGGGATGTTGTAGAAGATGTTATCACAGAACATCCTGTAATGTTAAACCGTGCTCCAACACTACATAGACTTGGAATCCAAGCTTTCGAACCAAAACTAGTTGGTGGTAAAGCAATTAGACTACATCCATTAGTTTGTGCAGCATTCAATGCTGACTTCGATGGAGACCAAATGGCAGTTCACGTACCATTAAGTGAAGAAGCAAAAGCAGAAGCTAGAATACTTATGTTAGGTGCTAACAACATTTTATCTCCAAAAGATGGAAAACCTATTGTCACACCAAGTCAAGATATGGTTTTAGGTAACTACTATATTACTATAGAAGAAGCTGGTTTACCTAATGAAGCAAAAGTTTATAAAAATAGCAACGAAGCAATTATGGCTTATGAAAGAAGAGAAATTACACTACATACAAGAATCGTAGTTCCAGTTTCATCTTTCAAACACAGAATATTTATAGATGAAGTTCAAGATAAATATTTAGTTACTACTGCTGGTAAATTAATTTTTAATGAAATTTTACCAGATACTTTCCCTTATATTAATGAACCAACAAAAGAAAATATAAGTGGAATTACTCCTATGAAATATTTTATAGATAGAGGAGAAAACATTCCAGAAGTAGTTAAAGATATGGAATTAGTAAAACCTTTTGATAAAAAGATTTTACAAAATATAATCGCACAAATATTTAAGTTGTATAAAACAACAGAAACAAGCATTATGCTAGATAAATTAAAAGATTTAGGATTTAAATATAGTACTTTAGCAGGTGTTACTGTTTCATTATCTGACATAGTAGTAGATTCTAGCAAACAAGAATTTATAGATGCTGGGCATGATAAAGTTAATAAAATTAATAAGCAATTTGCTCGTGGTCTTATAACAGAAGAAGAAAGATACACAAATGTATGTGCTGTATGGAACGGTGTTAAAGACCAAGTTAAAAATAAATTAAGTGAAATTGCAAAAGCAGACGTTCACAATCCAGTATTTATGATGATGAATTCAGGAGCTCGTGGTAGTGCAGATCAGTTCTGTCAAATGGCTGGTATGCGTGGTTTAATGGCAAAACCTGATGGTTCATCTGTAGAAATACCAATATTATCAAGTTTACGTGATGGATTATCTGTTAACGAATTCTTCTTAGGAACACACGGTGCTCGTAAAGGAGATACAGATACAGCCCTTCGTACAGCCGATTCAGGATACTTAACTCGACGTCTTGTTGATGTATCGCAAGATATAATTGTTAGAGATGAAGATTGTGGTTGCGTATCAGGATTAGTTGTAAGAGACTTAATAAATGATAAAGACGGTAGTGTAGTTGAAGGACTTGCAGAAAGATTACTTGGTAGATTTACATCTAAACCAGTTCTTGATCCTAAAACTAAAGAAATTATTGTAGAAAAAGATGTATTGTTAAATGAAAGCCTAGTAGCAAAAATAGAACGCGCTGGTGTAAAAGAAGTTGAAATAAGAAGTGTACTAACATGTAAAAGCCCAAATGGTGTTTGCCAAAAATGTTATGGTAGAAACCTAGCAACTGGTAACCTAGTTGAAACTGGAGAAGCTGTTGGTATAATGGCAGCACAATCAATTGGTGAACCTGGTACTCAGTTAACAATGCGTACATTCCATTCTGGTGGTGTCGCTGGTGGAGAAGATATCACACAAGGTCTTCCACGTGTTGAAGAATTATTCGAAGCTAGAAATCCAAAAGGAAAAGCTACAATTTCTGAAATTACTGGTAAAGTAGAATTAATAGAAGATGAAAAAGGTAAATGGAAAATTACTGTAGTTAATAAAACTGAAGCAAGAGATCATATAACAAGTTATGGCGCTAAACTTAACGTTGAAGTTGGAGATGAAGTTCAAGCTGGAGATAAACTTACTCAAGGAACAATTTCTCCAAAAGAATTACTAGCCGTAACTGACCCTATAACAACTCAAGAATACATTTTAACAGAAATACAAAAAGCATATAAATCACAAGGTGTTGATATTTCAGATAAACACGTAGAAATTATTGCTAGTCGTATGATTAATAAAATGAGAGTTGTTGATGAAGGAGATACAGACTTAGTTGCAGGTTTAACAGTAAGCATTAGAGAATTTACAGAAAGAAATAAAAAAGTATTACTTAGTGGTGGAGTTCCAGCTACTGGAAGACCAATAATTCTAGGTATTACTAAATCATCTCTAGAAACTGATTCATTCTTATCTGCTGCGTCATTCCAAGAAACTACAAGAGTTTTAACAGATGCTGCAATAAAAGGAAAAGTAGATCATTTAACTGGATTAAAAGAAAATGTTATTATTGGTAAACTTATTCCAGCAGGTACTGGTGCTAAAGAATATAGTAATGTTACTATAGAATTAGAAAAAGGCTTAATGGATGATGAACCTAGTGAAATTTTAGAAAATCAATTCTTAGATGATAAAGAAACCATCGAAGAAAAAGAAGAATTAGTTGAAGTAAACGAAGAAAAAGAAGCATAATCAATATGTTTCTTTTTTGTATACCATTGAAAAAAATATACAAAATTAAAAAGTTTTTTCAGTTAATTGTAAAAAACTTAATAAATAGATACATAATTTTTTAAAATAAAGACATTATATCTTTATTTTTTTTACTTTTATTGATATAATTAACTTATCATAGGGGATGGCAATATGAAAAATAAAGGGCAAGCGTTAGTGGAATTTATTATTATTATGCCAGTTATAATATTTATATTAATGGCAGTTGTTGACTTCAGTAACATTGGTATAACTAAATCTAAGCTAGAAAATATGACTAATGATATAGGTTCAATGTATAAAAATGATGAAACTAAAGAAGAAATAAATAATTATATAAATAAAAACGATAAAGATATAAAATTAGAACTTAATACAAGTGATAAATATATAAATATAAAATTAAGTAAAAAATATAACGTTATAACACCAGGTCTTGAAAAACTTGTTAAATCCAATATAGTTGTTGAAAGAGAGATATATTATGAAAAATAATGGTAAATCAAGTATAATTTTTCTTATCTTAATTCCGTTAATACTTATAGTTACACTAATTATAATAGATACAATTATAAGTTATGGAGTTAATAAAAAATTCAAAAGAGATACTGAAACTATTATTAAAGATGTGTTAACCAATGATGAATTAAATTACGATGAATATTATAATGAAATCAAAAGATTATATGAAAAAAAGAACTATGATACAGAAAGATTGGTAGTAGAAAGTGATGATTATAACTTCTATCTTGAAAACGAATACAATTATTTTAACTTATTTTCATCATTAAAAAACACAAAAAACAAAAAAGAATACGTAACTATATTAGGATTTACTTTTAAAGCAAAAAGAAATAGTAAAGCATTCATTAAAGTAAATGCTGATTATGATAATATGGGTAAAATAATATTTACTTATACAAAGTAGGTGACTAAAATGGCATTAGATAGAGCAAAAATATTATGTTTATTTGGAGTAAAAGGTGGCATAGGAAAAAGTATAATTTCTATGTCTTTAGCAGGTGTTGCAAGCAATAAACATATAAAAACATTAATAATAGATATGGATATATATGGCGGTTCTATTGCACTTGCATTAAATAAAAAACAAGAAAAAACAATATATAACTTTGTAGACGATTATAACAATAATAGATATAAAGAAATAAAAGATTATATTACTAATTATAATGAATATATAGATTTTATTGCATCTCCAATAGATCCTAGAAAATCCAATAAAATAGATAGTGAATACTTAGAAATTTTATTAGATAAAAGCAAATTTAACTATGATTTAATAATATTAGATACTAACCATATATTAAATGAAATTAATTTAAGTATATTAGATAAAAGTGATGAAATATTACTTATGATATCGAATGATTCTTTTGATATAAAAAATATGAGAACCCTAATAAGTATTTTTAAAGATTTAGAAAAAGACAACTATAAAGTATTATTAAATGAAAGCATATATAATGAAAGAAGTTATTTTAGTATTTATGATATAAAAGACATAATAAAAAATAATATAGATTATGTTATAAGTAATAAATTTTATATAAAAGATATAGATAAATATATATTAGAAGGAAACATTATTACACTAAATAAAAAATATATAAACACTAAAGATTATAAAGTTATGGAAAATATTATAGATGATATAGAGGTGGATTATGAGTAAAAGTTTAAAAGAAGCCTTTGAAATAGAAAAAAAAGAAACAAAAGAAGTTATAGTAAATGACTATGATATGTTTCCAGACAAAGCACTACTAGACAAATTAAGAACTAAAATAATAGAAAATATTATAGATAAAGAAGTTCCTAAAAATAAAACACTAAATAGTTTTATAAATGATGAAATAGATAGCTCGATTGAAGGATATGATTTATCTAACTTACAAAGAAGTCATATATATAATATGATAGAAGATGAAATAAATGGGAATGGACCATTAAGTGAATTATTAAGAGATAAAAATATAACAGAAATAATGGTTAATGGACCAAAAGAAATATACATTGAAATAGATGGTAAAATAGTTAAAGATGAAAGTGTGTCTTTTATAAATGAAGATCATATTATAAGAACTATACAAAGATTAATACAACCTTTAGGAAGAACTATAGATACATCTAATCCAATGGTTGATTCTAGACTAAGTGATGGTTCTAGAATAAATGCAGTAATACCACCATTAAGTGTTAAAGGGCCTGTAATTACAATACGTAAATTTAAAGATGAAATGGTATCAATAGATGAACTTTTAAGAATAGGTACATTAACTAACTATATGGCAAAATTTTTAAGAGCAAGTGTAAAAGGAAAACTCAATATTATGGTATGTGGTGGAACTGGTAGTGGTAAAACAACACTTTTAAATATATTAGGAAGTTTCATTGAAAACGAAGAAAGAATTATAACAATAGAAGACGCAGCAGAGTTAAGATTACACCAAGACCATGTAATTTCACTTGAAACAAAAACAGTAAGCTACGAAGCCGGAAATGAAATAACTATCAGAGATTTAGTTATTAACGCTTTACGTATGAGACCTGATAGAATTATAGTTGGAGAATGCCGTGGTAAAGAAGCATTTGATATGTTACAAGCAATGAACACAGGACATGACGGTTCTCTTACAACTCTACATGCTAATGGAACAAAAGACGCTTTAAATAGACTAGAAACAATGGTTTTAATGAGTGGCTTAGAAATACCCGTAAAAGCCATAAGAGAATACATTACCAACGCATTAGATTTAGTAGTAAACGTGGAAAGAATGGCAGACGGTAAAAGAAAAATAACTGATATAAGTGAAGTCATAGGTTTAAAAAATGATGAAATAGAATTAAAACCAATATTTGAATTTATACAAAAAGGAATCACCCCTACAGGTGAAGTTGATGGAGAATTTATACTAAATAAACGTAAACCAAATGTTTTAGATAAAATAAAATCTAGAGGAATACTAGATATAGAAGAAATATTTAAATAGAAAAGAGGTATTAATATGGATACTAGTTTACTAATATTAATTATTACTCAAGTAATATTACTAAGTATAATATTTACAGTAGTCTATATATTTATTATGAATAGAATATCTATTGATTTAAATAAAAGATTTGAAAATTATTCATTAACTAGTATCAAAGATGATAGTGTACCTTTTTTTGACAGAATGTATGCTTTTATATGGAAAATAATAAAGAGTATAAGTAAGTTTCTAAATAAAAGTGAATTACTAAGAAATTATGGTAAAAAATATAATAAATATATTTCATATAATGAATTAGAAATAAAAAGTGGAATAGATTATGTATCAATAAAATTTATAGTAAGTTTTATATTAGGTTTAACATACTTAATTTCTACTTTTATAAGAATTAAATATAATAATATGTTTTTACTACTAATACTATTTGGAAGTTTCTTCTTAATGGATGTATATTATAGTATTAACTATAAAAGAAAAAGAAAAAGAATAGAAAATGATTTATTAAGCGCAATAATTGTAATGAATAATGCATTTAAAAGCGGTATGAATATTTTACAAGCCGTACAAATAGTAGAACAAGAGTTAACTGGTCCAATACAAGAAGAATTTAAAAAAATAAGTCTAGATATAAAATATGGATTAAGCTTAGAAACTGTATTTAATAGATTTTATAAAAGAGTTAAAATAGACGATATAAAATACTTAACTAGTAGTTTATCTTTAATAAATAAAACAGGAGGTAATATAATTAAAGTATTTGAATCCATAGAAAAGAATTTTTATGATAAAATGAAAATTAAAGAAGAAATGAATTCATTAACTAGTAGTAGTTTATTTATGTTTAGATTACTACTAATTATGCCTATATTACTAATAATTGTTGTACTAGTATTAAATCCTACATACTTTTTACCATTAATAGAAACAGTAATAGGTAAAGTAATAATAGCAACAATTATAATATTATATATACTTTATGTTATAGTAATTAGAAAAGTATTAAAGGTGGATGTATAATATGTTTGATAAATTATATAGAAAAAGTACAATAAATAGAATAAATAAAAAATTTAAATTATTAGGTTGTGATAAAAAAAATAAAGCAACCATATTTCTAAATTGTAGACTTATAACTACAATTTTAGTATTTATATTATTTATGTTAAATAGTGATAAAGGATACATTTATGGTCCAATAGTATCAATATTAGTATATATATCTTTTGAATATGTACTAGATAATAAAATAAAAAAACGTGCTAATAAATTAAATTATGAAGCTATATTTTATTTTCAAGTCCTAGCATTAACTTTAGAAGCAGGAAAAAACTTACAAGGTGGTATAGAACTAGCTAGTAAATCTATTGATAATGAACTAAGCCAGGAATTTATTAAAACACTAAACGAAGTTAAAATGGGTCAAAGTCTAACACAAAGTTTAACAAATATGAAATCTAGAATACCTAGTGAAGAAATAAATACTGTATTATTAAATATTACACAATCTCAAATATTTGGTAATAATATAATAGATTCTTTAAACAATCAAATAGATTACTTAAGAGATAAAAAATTATTAAATATTAAAGGAAAAATAAATAAAATGCCAGTTAAAATAAGTGTTATATCTGTTATATTTATAATACCAATAGTATTACTTTTAATATTAGGACCAGTAGTAATAAACCTATTGATAAATACTTAAAAAAAATATATAATTAATGTGAGGTGTTTATATGAGCAAATTTTGTATGAATTGTGGACAAGAGTTAGATGATAATGCTAGTTTTTGTTTTAATTGTGGTAAGAATACTAATAATAATGAAACTAAAGAAGAAAATGTAAATAAAACTGAAACAACTAGTAAAACTAATACTATTACAAATAACTACAATAAAAAAAGTAAAGTAGCAGCAGGATTACTTGGAATATTCTTAGGTGCATTTGGAGTACATAACTTTTATTTAGGTTATAATAGCAAAGCTACTGCACAATTATTAATCACTGTATTAACGTGTGGAGTATTAAGTTTTGTAAGTGGTATATGGGGATTTATAGAAGGAATATTTATACTAACAGGATCAATTAATGTTGATGCTGACGGAGTACCACTTGGAGAATAAAAAAGAAGTTAATATATTAGTGATAAGTGGAATACTATTTCTACTTATCATTTTATTTTTCAAACCAATATGTATATTTAAAAAAATATTTAATATTCCATGTATCACATGTGGTATGACTAGAGCATTAAAATGTATATTAAAATTAGATTTAATAAATGCAATTAAATATAATATACTAAGTATTCCATTATTTATATTTATTATAGCATTCTTTACACTATATATAATTTCAATTGTATTAAATAAAAATTATATATATAAATTTTATAACTATATAGTAAAAAACATTAGAATATATATAATATTAGTAATAATATCTTACATAATTAATTTAGTTGTATATTTTAAATAAATATTATATAATATATCTTACTTAAAGGAGAAATAAATATGGGAATATTAAATGATTTAAAAAGATATAGCACATTAATAAGAAAATTTAATAAAATAAGTGATAATTTAAAAATATTAGGTAGAAATGAACATATTAAAAAATTTAATTTAATGAAAAATAATATAAATTTTAATAAAATAACTATGCCTAAAGATAATAAAATAGTATTTAATGGTAAAAGAATATATAGTATAGAATTTATACCTTCTATAGAATATTATAGTAAAATAATAATAGAAGATGAAACTAAAGAAATATATATTAGATATGATATAGAATTTAATAATTTAATGTTAACAGAGAAGAAAATGTTATTATCTAAGTTAGATGATTATTTAAAAGAAATAACTGATTATAAAGAATATATTTGTGGTTATTTAAATAAACAAGTTATTGATATAACTGATACCAGTGATATGATAAATAAAAAAACATACGAAGAATTATTATATGATTACGATAATAAAGTATTATTAAAAAGAGTATGTAATGAAGTAGAAGATGATGTTATTGGTATTAAGGGAGAATTTAATATACCTTATTTAGATATTAACGAAGATAATAATTATAAAGATTTTAATGATATATTTAAAAAGAATAATTGTTTTATAGAATATGATTTAGATAAATTTATATCTTTATCAAATAAACATATAAAAAAATTAATTAAAGATAATAATTAATTTTTTTCTTATACAACATTATTCGACAATATATGCCTAATTAATATGCTAGTATACATAACCAGAACATTTAAGTTTTAGTGTCTACCTAATCTATAAAATTATAGAAAGGGTACTAATTTATGAGTAATAAATATTCCTAATAGTTAGTGTTGTCATTATTTATCTTTTCCTACAAAAATAAATTATAGGCAATAAAAAAGACACTAAATTTAATTATGTTAATAATTAAATAAGAGTGTCAAACCTCTAACAAGGTAGACATTTCTTTCTTAAATGTTCTAAGTTTATCACATAGTACTAAAAAATTTCAAAAAAAATATATTTACAAAACAACTATTATTTGCTATTATTTTTATAGGGTAGTGATACTCAATGTTGATTATTTGTACATAATAATTCGCAATTATTTTGTACATTTTAATTCGCAAATCAACACAAAATAAATAAATTTTCTATTCATAAAAAAGATGAATTTAAGACTGTATAACTTCTCTCCCGACCCTGAAAATACTCGGGGGGGGGGGTTATAAAGAAGTAAAAATATATAGTCTTTTTTGTGTGATTAAAGAAGGGAGAAAATATAATGAATAGAAAACAAAAAATAATAATAAGTGTAACAGGAATATTTATAGTGCTATTAATATTAGTTGGACTAACTTATGCATACTTTTTAACTAGAATACAAGGTAATACAAATACTAAATCTATAAGTGTTACAACAGCAGATTTAAAACTAACTTATGGAGATGGAAATACACAAGTATTAGCACCAGATACAAAACTACTTCCTAGTAGTGATGCAATAGGTACTAAGGATTTTACTGTTACAAATGAAGGAAACAGTAAAA
>CAKOJI010000032.1 GCA_934089255.1 uncultured Bacilli bacterium
TAGATGTGAGTGATACTCAAACTTATACATTGACATTATGGTATATAGATACTGGAATAGACCAATCAAATGATATGAGAAAGACATATAATGCAAAAGTAAATATAACAAATATAGAAAATTTAAATACTTATTCAAGTAATACCAATAGTTTAGCATATAACATAATAGAAAATGCTAGAACTAAAGCAAATGGAACAGAACTTGTTGCAAGTACAAAAACAAAAGCAGCAGTTGCAACAAGTTCATTTATATATGAAAAAGGAACAGACCCAACAACATTTACTTCATCAAGAACAAGTGCAACAAATTATTATATATCATATGCAGATGATTATACAGTAGATGAAAAAACAGGATATATGACACTTGTAAATCCTACAGTTGCAACATTAAAATATAAAACAAGTAGGTCTAGTAGTTTAGTGGGAAAATATGCTGTTTGGGGTACAAGTACTCCAACAACGGCAAGTACTCAAAATCAAAGTGAAATCTATAAAATATCAACAAATGTATCAGATATAACATCAACAATAAAATATGCCGAAATAGATTCTAGCTCATTAATTCAAACATCAACAGAAAAGGAATTAAGTGTAACAACAGATGATTATGGAACAAGTTACTATTATCGTGGTGGTGTAACAGATAACTATGTTAATTTTGCAGGAATGTGTTGGAGAATAGTACGTATTGAAGGAGACGGAAGTACAAAATTAATATTAGAAGACTATAATACAATTTGTAATTCTAGCACTTTTACTGGAAATTGGAGTGATGGCAAAACTTACGAATTTGGTTCTGATTCAAACATTAAAGCAGATTTAATAAACTATTCAGGTGGTTTATCAGATGCAATGAAAACTTTTCAAACAACAAAATTATCCGAGTATTTAGATAAATTAAAAGTAGAAGACTGGTGTTTTGATCATAATGTTGCAAAGTATAAATATTATAATGAAAGTTGGACGGAAATTTCTAGTCCATCTGAAGCAACATATACAAATGAATACTACGGAGCATATAAAAGAATATATACAGATAAATCACCATCACTATTATGCGCTGGAACAAAATTAACAAAATTCAAAGATGGAACAAGTATGTATGTGGGAACACTAATAGCAGATGAAATATCATTTGCAGGTGCAACAAATTCTACAAATTATTCATATTATTTAATGAATAATTATGCAAAATCTAATAATTTATCTTGGTGGGTTTTTTCGCCTAGTAATTACGAAGTTCAATCTAACAGCGATAGTGTATTCTACGTGAATAACTATGGTTACTTGAATTATGATTATTTAAGTACATTACTTTTTTATGCTCTTCGTCCATCTGTGGTACTTTCATCTAGCACTGAAATTTCGGGTGGAAACGGAACTATAGGAAATCCGTACATTGTTTCTTAAGATAAGTACTAAGTAGTTAGTACTTTTTTTGATTTTTTTAATATTTTGTAGTATTATATAGTTTTTAAAAAAGGGGAGTTTTTTATGAGAGAAGATAATATTAAAAAATATTATGATGGTGTTTATAATTATATGTTGTTTTTAGAAAATATAATATATGGTGTAGATAATGAAGTTAAGTTAGATAAACAATATATTAATAGTGCTATTATGGGTTTTGTTTCTAATATATTTTTAATTATTAAAGAAGGTATAGTTTTAAAGAAAGGGGATAATTATGATATATTAATATTAGAAGAAATATTAGAAGAAAATATAAATTTAATAGCGACTAAGTGTGATGATGGTTATTTAATAGATGGGTATAAGTTTAAAGATAAGGGAACGTTAATTAATGAACTTAGAAATAAAATAGGACACGGTAATTATGAGTTTGATTTAGAACATAATAACATTATATTAACTGTTTATAATAATAAAATTAATATTAATATAAAAAAATTATCTTGTTTTGTAGTATCTAGTTTAAATAGTTATTTAAAGAATTATAAAACTAACGAATTTTCTAGAAAAATGGTTATCAATAATAAAATATTATCAAATAGAAAAAAACCTATGTTAACTAAAAGTGAATTAGTAGGATTTATAAAAAAATGTAAACAAAAAGTAATAACTATTAAAAGTAATGATAATAATATTATTCCTATACATATTATAAAACAGTTTGAAGATATAGTTAATGAATATATTAGTAGTTCTAATGAAAAAGAATTATATAATAATATATCTAATTTTAATAAAATATTTGGTGATAATTATCAAATAATTAATGAAAGTAAAGGTTTTAAAAATATTGATTATGATACGTTTGTACCTTATATTTTGAATATTATGAATGAATCTACTAGTTATAGAGTACAATGTGAAATATTATTAAGAGAACTTGAAAGAAATGAAAGTATTAATAATAATAAGTTAAGTTTACTTGTAGATAATTTAAATAATTTAATAATATTAGATAGTATAAATAAATGTAATAGTATAGATTTTGATAAAATATCTTTATTGATAAAAAAATATGGTAATTTTTATTTAAGTAGTTATACGTTGGTATCTTCTTTAATTACGTGTTTTAATGCATTATTTTCTTATGGTAAAGATAATATATATGTAAATACAAATAAGTATACTTCTTTAGATAACGAAGGGCTAGATTATTCTAAATTAGATATGTCTTTTATTAATATAGAATTATGTAATATAGATATGGGGTATATTAATAATATAGAAAATAATATGAATAATAAATATAATTGTATTAGAAAGATAGATAATAAGATTTTAAAGATGAATGATAATATAGAAAACGCTAAAGATGTAGAAGCTGTTAAAATAATAAAGAATAATTTAAATGATTTAATAGATAAAAAGATAATATTAGAAAATAAATATAGTAATTTAGTAGAAGAATATAATAATGCTAATAAATATATTAAAGATAATAATGTTTATTTAGTTAATGAACGTATTATAGATGGTATTAGAAATTCAATAGCACATGGGAATTATTATATAGAATATAATGTAGATATTAATAATAGTATTATTGTTTTTGAAGATATATATAATGGAGTATTAGGTTTTAAATGTAGTGTAAAGATAATTGATTTTATTAGTTTTTTAAATAGTAATTCTAGTATTATATTTAATTTTATTTATAATAAGGTTAAAGTGTTGAATAAGTAGTATTATATTATTATTAAAATATGTTAAAATAGTAATGAGTGATGAATATGTTTAAAGAAGAACTTAATTTAGTACCACATTTACCTGGATCTTACCAGATGTATAACAAAGATAATGTTATTATATATGTTGGTAAAGCAAAAGATTTGAGAAATAGATTATCTAATTACTTTATAGGTAAAAATACTGGTAAAACAGAAATAATGGTAAATGAAATAGATCATTTTGAATATATAGTAACTAATAGTGAATTAGAAGCTTTTATATTAGAATTAAATTTAATAAAAAAATATAACCCTAGATATAATATATTACTAAAAGATGATAAAAGTTATCCATACATAGAATATACTAGAAAACCATATCCATCTTTAAAAGTAGTAAGATATTTAAATATAAAAAATCATAAAGATAAATTATTATTTGGACCATTTGTTAACGTATATGCAGCAAGAAGAATAGTTAATTTAATTAATAGATTATATCCATTAAAAAAGTGTGATCACTTAGAAAAAAACGTATGTTTATATTACCATATAGGAGAATGTTTAGGATATTGCATTAAAAATATAGATAAAGATAAATTAGACTTAATGGAAAAAGATATTATTAAATTTCTAAAAGGAAATGAAGAAGTTATAACAAATAAATTAATGGAAAAAATAGAATTTTATTCAGAACAATTAAATTATGAAAAAGCAAGAGATTTAAAAAAAGATCTAGAATATATTAAAGTAGTTATGGAAAAACAAAGAGTAGAATTACATGATAATATAGATAGAGATATAATAAATTATTATTTTGATAACGGTTATTTAAGTATTGAAATATTTTTCTTACGTAACGGTAAACTAATAGGACATAACAATAAAATAATACCAGTAATGGAAGATTATATAAGTGAATTAGAATATTTTATAGTTTTATATTATAACAAACACGAAATACCTAAAGAAATATTAATAAATGATAATATTAATACAGAAATATTAAATAATATATTAAATACTAAATTTATTACTAGTAAAAAAGGTAATAAAAAGAAATTATTAGATATGGCATATAATAATGCTAAATTAAATTTAAAAAATAAATTAACACTTTTAGAAAAAGAAAGTATTAGTACTAATGGTGCTAATAAAGATTTAAGTAGATTGTTAGGTATAAATATATATAGAATAGATGTTTTTGATAACTCTAATATATTTGGTACATTTAATGTATCTGGTATGGTAGTATTTATTGATGGCGTTCCTAGTAAAAAAGATTATAGAAAATATAAAATAACTGTTGATAAAAATGATGATTATAATACTATGAAAGAAGTAATTTATAGAAGATATTATAGATGTTTAGTAGAAAAAAGTGAATTACCAGATCTAATATTAGTAGATGGTGGTAAAAGTCAAATACACGCTTGTATAGATACATTAAAAGAATTACATTTAAATATTAAAGTATGTGGTTTAGTAAAAAATGATAAACATAGAACTAATGATTTAATGGATGGAGATACTTTAAATATTTATGATATAGATAAAACTAGCAAATTATTTCATTATTTAACTAGAATACAAGATGAAGTACATAGATATACTATTAATTATCATAGAACAATAAGAAGTAAAGGTTCTATAAGTAGTGTACTTGATAACGTAGCTGGTATTGGTAATGTTAGAAAAAAAGAATTAATTAAACATTTTGGTAGTGTAAAAAAAATATCAAATGCTAGTATAGAAGAATTAAGTAAGTTTGTTCCAAATAATGTAGCAATAGAACTAAAAAAGTATTTAGAAAATTTTTAATATTAAACCTACTAAGAATTAATATTCTTTTTTTTTTCATAATTATTTAGTATAATGTATTTGATGGTGATATTATGGAAACAATTAAATTTAATAGTTTAAATGAACTATATGAAAGATTAGTACCAGCAATAGAAACAAAAGTAAATGAACTAAAAAATAAAGGAATAAAATATATTAGTGTAGATGATATATGGAATTACCAAAAAAAATATAATTGGAGTAAATCTAAAGATTTAACTTTAAGTGAATGTGTAGATAATATATTAAATACTAATGATTTAGAATATAAAAAATATATGAAAGAAAAAATGAATAATATACTAGGTGGGAAATAAAATGAATGATTTAAATTATATATTAGAAAAATATAAAGATTATGATTTAAGTATAGATAGAATAGAAAAAATTAAAGAAGCATATAACTATGCTTTAGAAAAACATAAAGGAAAAGTTAGAAAAAATGGAGAAGAATTTATAACACATCCTTTACAAGTTGCAAAAATTTTATCAGACATAAATGTAGACGATACAACTATAATTGCAGCGCTTGTACACGAAACAATATCTGAAAGTGATGCAACTGTTGATGAATTAACTAATAAATTTGGTAGTGATGTTGCTAAAATAGTAGAATCTTTAACGAAAATTAATAGATTAAAATTAAATGATGATAGTGAATCAAGCAGTTTATATTTAAGAAAAATTTTAGTAGGTTTATCGGAAGATCCTAGAGTTTTAATAATAAAACTAGCAGATAGATTACATAATATGAGAACTCTTTATAGTCTGCCAGAAGAAAAACAAAAACAAAAAGCTATGGAAACAATGAACGTTTTAATACCAATTGCACATAGACTAGGAATAAATAGTATTAAAAGTGAATTAGAAGATTTATCACTTAGATATTCAAAACCAGATGTTTACGAAAGTATATTAGAAAAACTTGATGGGACACGTGAAGAATTAAATAAAGTTTTATCAGAAATGATAGAAAGTGTTAGTGAAATACTAAGTAGTCATAATATAAAATTTAAAATAAAAGGAAGAGTAAAAAGCGTATATAGTATTTATACTAAATTATCTACAGGTAGAAAATGGAGTGATATATACGATATACTAGCTATGAGAGCTATCGTAGAAAATGTTAGTGATTGTTATTTAGCTGCTGGATTAATTCACGCTAAATATAGACCTATTCCAAAACGTTTTAAAGATTATATTGCAATGCCAAAATCAAATATGTATCAATCATTACATACATCTGTATTTGGTGATGATGGACATATATTTGAAATACAACTTAGAACAAAAGAAATGGATGATATAGCAGAAAATGGTATAGCTAGTCATTGGTCATATAAAGAACATACATCAAGTAATATAAAAAATATAATGGATCAAAAGTTAGAAATGTATAAAAACTTAATTGATACTTATAAAGAAGATGAAGACGATGATGTATTTAAAAAACATATGGAAGATGAATTACTATCTGATTTAATATATGTATTTACTCCTAAAGGAGATGTAATGGAATTACCTATAAACAGTACTCCAATAGATTTTGCATATAGAATACATACTAACGTAGGAGAAAAAACTGTAGGTGCAATAGTAAACGAAAATATAGTGCCACTAGACTATAAATTACAAGATGGAGATATAGTAAAAATTAAAACAGATCAATCATCTAGTCCTAATAAAGATTGGTTAAATATAGTAAAAACTACTCAAGCAAAAAACAAAATAAAATCTTATTTTTCTAAAATAGATAAAGATAAATATACAGAATTAGGTAAAGAATTAATAGAAAAAGAATTAAGAAAACAAAAACTAACATTTAAAGAAGTATTTAGTCAAGAACATACAGATAAATTATTTAAAGATTTAAAAGTTAAAAATATAGATGAAATATATTTAAATGTTGGTGCTTTAAGATATACTCCAACATATATTATAAATTTAATATATGAAGATAAAACAAATATTACAGATATATTACTTGATAAAGTATTAAATAATAAAAATAAAGAAACTATTAATTATAAAAATGATATTATAGTAGCAGGATGTGATGATATATTAGTTAACATTGCAGACTGTTGTCATCCAGTAAAAGGTGATGAAATAATAGGCTATATTACGAAAGGTAATGGAGTAACTGTACATAAAAAGAGCTGTATTAATATAAAAAATGTAGATACTAGATTGATTAATGTAAAATGGAATATGGCTACAGATAACTCTTATATATCAAAATTAAAAATAATAACTAATGATAATAACAACAATATGTTAACTATAGTAACTAAAGCTAGTTTAAAAAATGTAATAGTAACATCTATTAATGAATTTAATAAAAATAATTTAAAAGGATATAATATAACAATTAAAGTAAAAAATAAAACTGATTTAGAAAACTTTAAAGAAAGTATTAGAATACTACCATTTGTAAGTAGTATTGAGTTAGAAGATTAATGAAAGTAGTTGTACAACGTGTTAAATCTTCTAGTGTTACTATAGATAATAAATTATATAACTCTATAAATAAAGGTTTAATGGTCTTAGTAGGATTTACTGAAGGAGATAATACTAGTGATATAGAATATATTGTAAAAAAGATAGTTAATTTAAGAATATTTGATGATGAATTAGGTATTATGAATAAAAGTATAATAGATATTAAAGGAAGTATACTTTCTATTAGTCAATTTACATTATATGCAGATACTAAGAAAGGCAATAGACCAAGTTATATAAAAGCATTAAAAAGTGAATATTCTAGCAAATTATATGATGAATTTAATAAGAAATTAAGTGAATATATAAATATAAAAACTGGTGTATTTGGTGCAGAAATGGAAGTTAGTTTAATTAATGATGGACCAATTACTATTATAATTGATAGTAAAAATAAATAATTATTAGATAATTCTAATAGTTATTTTTTTGTAAAGTTTTGTCAAAAAATAATATTTTATATACTTTTTATTGAATTATAAAATATAACAAAATATAATAAAGGTGAAATACGAAAAGGAGGAAATTATATGGGAACGTATTTTAAAAAACTTCGTTTAAGTTATATTTTTGCTTTTGCCATCGGAGCATTATTTATGACTATGAACGTAAGTGCAAAAACAATCACTTTAGACGATAATAGTGATAAACAAATTGTTGTTACTGAAGACACAACAATTGACTTAAATGGTAAGAAATTAGAAGTTGCTGGTACTCATGCAATTGTGGTTATGAAGGGTGCAACTTTAACAATCAAAGGTGACGGAAGTGTTATTGCTGATAGGGCTGCTATTTTTAATAAAGGTGGAGTTGTTAACATCCTAGGTGGTAGTTATTTATCAAATACTTGGTACACAATTAAAAACTTAGGTGTTATGACTATAAAAGATGGTACAATTGGTGGCGTTAAGCAAAAAAATGATTCTTCATTAGTCGCTAATGGATATTATGGTAATTTAAAAAATGATGAAGAAGCAAAACCAACTAAAGATCCTGGCATTTTATTAACAATTGATGGTGGTAAATTTTCACATTTAACTAATACATCAACAATTAAAAGTGATGACTGGAGTAAAACTGTTATTAATAACGGTGAATTTACAAGTGAAAATGGTTTTTTATTTCAAGCAAGTGGTGATATAGTAGTAAATGGTGGTAAATTTATAGGATATAATTCTATTGCTGTCTTAAATGGATTTAATACAGAAGATGATCCTGGTACATTAACTATCAAAGGTGGTACTTTTAATGCTAAATATATTGCACGTGCTGATAATGATGGCTATTTAACAATTACTGGTGGAGATTTTACTAATGTAACAGAAGGAGTAATTAATCCAAAGACAATGTGTGGTAATTACGATAAAAAAGCCAAAGTTGGTGATAAAATGTGTCCTTATACTTCTACAATTTCAGGTGGAAAATATGCTTCAAATAACAATGACTTATTTAAGCATTTAAAAGAAGGATATGATGTATTACCTGTAGAAGGCAAATATATTGTAGATAAAAAACCAACATTAGAATTAAAAAAAGATGTATATTATGTTGAAAAAGGTAAAACTATTAAATTAGATTATACTGCAAATGAAACTGCTAAAAAATATTTATCTATTACAAATGAAAATACAAAAATAGCAACTATAAAAGATGGAGTAATAACTGGTGTTAGTGCTGGTAAAACTAATATTGTTCTTAATTACGCTGGAATGGGAGATAACGTAGAAGTAATAGTTTACGAAGTTAAAGCAGATGAATCAACAAAAAATGAAACATCAAACGTAACTAACATAGTAAAAGATTTACTAGATAATAAAGATGTAAAAGGTATAGATAAAGATACAAAAGAAAAAATAGTTGAAGCTATTAAATCTGGTAAAACTATTGAAACAGAACTTTCTACTAAAGAAATTAAATCTTCAGATTTAAGTAGTGAAACAAAAAAAGAAATAAATAAAACTATAAAGAAAGATGAAAAAATTGCTGCAATATTTGATATTAATGTTTTATTAAAAGCAAGCAATAATAACATTGGAAAACTAACAGAATTAGAAAATGCTGTACTAATTGGATTAGACGTTCCAAATAATATTCCTAAATTAAAAACTGGATATACTAGAAAATACTATGTTATCCGTATCCATAATGGTAAAGCAGAAAGATTAGACGCAACTTACGAAAATGGTAAAGTTACATTTAAAACTGATAAGTTCTCTGATTACATCTTAACTTATGAAGATGTAGAAAGTAAAACAGAGTCAAATAAAGAATTAGATGATACTCCAAAAACTGGATATATAAACTATTCTATAACATTTATAATATTTATAATGTTAACTATGGTTACTGTAAAACTTTTAAAAAGAAATTAATTAGAGTGGGTTAACCACTCTTTTATATTTAATAAAAATATTATATAATAAGTACGGTGAAAACATGAAAAGAAAAAGATATAAATTAAAAAAAGTTTTTTATATACCAATTATTATAATTGTTCTAATTATTATTATAAGTATCACAACTAAAATACATAAACATAAAAAGATAGAAAATAAAGTAAATGATATATTAATAGAAACTAAAAACAATATAGATAAAAATTCAGATGAACTTTTAAAAAAGGCTAAAGAACTAAAAAATATTAATAATGATTTTGTAGGAATACTTACTATACCAGATACCATAATAAATTATCCAGTAATGTATACTAAGGGTGAAGACTATTATTTAAGACGTAGTTTTGATAAAAAACAAAGTAATGCAGGAACTCTTTATATAGATAAATATAATAATATAGATCCTAGAGACGATAACTTAATTATATACGGACATAATATGAATGACGGAACGATGTTTCACGAATTATTAAATTATAAAAAAGAAGAATTTTATAAAGAACATAAATACATATATTTTACTACTGATAAAGAATATGAAAAATACGAAGTAGTAGCATCATTCTTATCAAAAGTATATTATAAAACAGACCAAGTATTTAAATATTATAAATTTTATAATGCTAATAACGAAGATGAATTTAATAATTACGTAAAAAATATTAAAAAATTAAGTTTATATGATACAAACATTAAATTAAATTACAAAGATAAATTCATTACATTATCTACATGTGAATATAGTCAAGAAAATGGTAGATTTGCTGTTGTTTTAAAAAAGATAGTAGAAGATTAATTCTACTATTTTAAATTAAATGTACTTATTATTTTATTATTAACATAATATAAAACTTCATCTACGTTATAATTATCTTTAATACTTAAATTTATAGAATAACTAACTTCTTCTAAAATATTATTAGTATTAATATCTTCTAATATACCTTCATTAAAATTTAAAAGTAATGTTTTATCAGTTTCATTATAACTTAATAATTCTGTATTACTATTTAAATAACTAATTAAATTAGTATTTAATAATTTATTTCCAGTTAATTCTTTTATTATAATTTCTATCTTATTTTTATCATTATTATCTATTTTAGTAACTGGTACATAATAATAGTAATTATTATATTTTGACATATAATATATAGTAGTTTTACTTATATTATTTACATTAGTAATATTAAATTCTTTATTAACACCAATACCTCTATCAAGAATAGTATTCATATTTTTATTAGATTTAGGAAGTTTATTAAGTATATTACCTTCAACATATAAAGAAACATACTTTATATTATCTAAACTAGTTATAGAATATACAATAGATTCTATCATTTTTTCTTCATTTTCCAAACTAACATTAAGTAGTTCTTTACTAAAATTTAATTTAACTAAATTATTTTCTATACTAATACCAATTAATTTAGTATTTTTAGGAATTACTTTAGTAAAACCTTCTCTTATATAATTATTAGATCCTATAGTTAATATATTTATTATTTCTTTTATTTTATCTTCTAATTTAGTACTAGTTAATATAGTACTAACTCTAGAAACATAATTATTATTATCTACTAAATATATAATATTAGTATTATTATTCTTAGTTATATTAGTTTTAATAGGTTCATTTTTATCTGGAAATAAATAAAGTATTCCTATAAGTAATATACAGGATAAACTTATAAATATTTTTCTTAAAGCTTTTCTCTTTAACATAATTACACCTAATAAATACTATGATTTACTGTTTACAAAAATAACAAAATTTGTTATTATTTTTATAGAGTACAAGAGTACTTTTATAAAGTATAAAAATTTACGATTCATGAAAAAATTATATCTTCCTTCCAACTCCAATTATGTTGAGGGAGGGTATAAAAGATATAATTTTTTCGTGTATTAGGAAGGGTGATAGTGTGAATCGTAAACAAAGAATAATAGTAAGTGTAACAGGAATATTTATAGTACTACTAATACTTGTAGGTTTAACTTATGGATATTTTTTAACTAGGATAAATGGTAATACAAATGCTAAATCTATTTCA
>CAKOJI010000033.1 GCA_934089255.1 uncultured Bacilli bacterium
TAAAAGTTATATTATTTTTATTCATAGCAACACCTACTTAAAGTTATGTTGTTTTTATTTGTTTTATTATTATTTAAATTCATTTTATATTCCCCCTTTTATTCAATAAAAAAATCCTTATATTATTTTGATATAAGGATTATTGTTCATTTATAACTGAATCAATGTTTTTTATAATATATTCTATTAATAAAGTTTCCATTATAGATTGTATTGTAATTTTTTTATTTTCTATCACTCTTTTAAGAGCCATTTTTGTATGATCATCAATTCTAAATTTAACTTGATTATTTTTTGCTAAAGTCATTTTCTCACTCTCCTTTCTAAAAATTGGTACTATTGTATGCACATTAATTTTTAAATACTATTTTAAGAAAAGTTTTTTGATAAAGCAGGATAAACTTGTTTACAAACAACTCACCAGTGGTGAGTTTTACCTTATTTTATAAGCATTTATAAAATTAAGTAGCGTTTACACTTTTCATATTTGTTATACAACTGTATACTTTTTATTTCTTATATTATAAGGGGTGTTATACAATCGTACACATTTTTTAAAGTAACTAACTAAGGTTTTTGGTACTAAAAACATAATAATATAATCAATACTTAGTACCAAAACTTTTTATATTGAATTTAAAGGGAGATTTTTGAATATGAAAAAAGCACTGACCTTCTCTATGAGGCCAATGCCGTAAATACATATAATTGCATTATTATTTCATATTCTACTATATTGTATCACATGATTGCCGAAAGTCAATTAGTAATAAATGTTGTATTAATCTTGATAAAAATGTTGTATAAAATCTCTATAAAGCCATATAAATACTACATTTATACAAATAGATACTTTAATAGATTCTATATTATTGGCAAGTATATGTAATTTTTTACTATAAAATATTTTCCTCGCTACTATCCTCTTCTATAGTTCCTCTCTTTCTTTCTATCTCTTTTTGTTTAAAAATTTCTCTATGTATTTTTAAGTAACTTTTTCTTTTAGGTGTTAATATAAAACTAAAAACTTTTTGCATTAATAGCAGATCACTTCTTAGTTTATAATCTTGCTCTATTAAATATGAAAATAATATAGTTCCATCTTCATCAATAGTTATTAAATGTTTATCAAATAAAGCATCTGCATTAGCAACCATCAATATGCCATTATTTATATCGTATGCTTCTTCTACTGAACAATCACGGAATGCTTTAATATGTGAAGCTCTAAATAATGTCCCCGCCTTATCAAAATCTGTTGTTATTTTTGTTAAAGGGCAAAATATTTCATTAGCATTTTTAGAAAAATTCATCATTTCTTCTGCTAATTGTTTTCTCCATCTAGATTGGTCTTTTCTTGTTTTTTCTTCCGTATCAACAGTTGGGTTTTCTTTAATAAATTCAAATATTTCTCGATTGTAATTTTTAATTAAATAGTTTTCCCAGTTTTTATTGTATTCACCTAAAATTGTAAAAAAACGTGGATTTTTATCTAACAAAATAAATAATTCTTTAGTTTTTTTAATTTCATCTCTTGACATCAAAATTATCAATTTATCATTCAAGAAAATTGACATTCTAAGTTTTTGAAATTCCACATCATCGTTAGTACCAAATCCATGAGATGCTTGAGTTAAATGAATTTTAGTAAACTTACCATCTGACAAATTAATTTTATAATCATCAAAATTCCAATTAGGATGTTTATCTAATTTATCAAATATTTTTTTAGTATATTTTATATCAAAATATTTTAAAGAATCATTAACTAAATATACATCTACTAAATCACTAATTACAAGTTGTTTTTCATCTTCTTCTAAATCTCTTTCCTGTTTTTCTTTATTCTTATTTACTATATCCAAAAATTTATATACATTTGTTGAAACTGTTATATTTGACTGATGAGCTGTACTGTTTGTACTAATTGTAGATATTCTATCATTGCCTAAGACTTCTTCATCGCTTTCAGCTGTGCTTTGCTTTTCTCTTTCTATCATTTCTTCAGTTGTTAAATAATATAAATAGTTCTTATCATATCCACTCTTTTCGTTTCGTTTACCCTTTGATATCAAATCAGAATGAGTTATGTATTTTGTATATAATGAATATTCTTTATTTGGATTTTGTTCCAAATATTCTACCATGCTAGCTGATTTACCCATTAAAAATTCTTTGATTTTTTCGTAATCATTAATAATGATTTTCTTTTGTGAAGTTTTCTTAACCATTTTACCATTCTCCTATCTTATTTTTTTCTATATAATCAAAAAGATTTTTAGCCACCGCATAAACAACATTTACTGTAACAGCATTACCAAATTGTTTATAAGCTTGTGTATCTGATACAACTTGTTTCCAATCACTAGGAAATCCTTGGATTTTTCTACATTCATTTGGTGTTAATTTCCTTATATTCGTCTTATTTTTATCACAATATTTTTCGTGATTTTTAATATCCGTATAATAATTGTCTTGACTAGCTCTATGCATTTTGTGCATTGTTGCAGTTAATGTTTTACAAATTGCTTGATCTATTGTTGGCTTAACTATATATCCTTTTGTACCTTTACCCAATATTGTTCCAATCATATTTGTACTTATGAAATATTTTTCTTCAACATCATCATCCAATAAATCTTGTGCTTTTAAATCTAATTTCATAGGTTCTGGATATTCAAATGGTACATTATTAAAATACTTTTTATTAAATGCTACTATATAAACTCTATTTCTTCTTTGAGGAATTCCATAATCTGCAGAATTAAGAACTTTATAGTTAACATAATAGCCCAATTCTTCCAAATCACTCTTTATTTTTCTAAATGTTTTTCCTCCATCATGATTTACTATATTTTTAACATTTTCCAAAACTACAACCTTAGTATCATGTTTTTTTATTATTTCTTTAATTGTAAAAAATAATGTTCCTCTGTCATCTTCAAAACCTTTTAATTTACCTAACGTTGAAAATGGTTGGCAAGGAAATCCGCCTACTAAAACATCGTGCTTGGGAATGTCATCCAAATGCTCATTTATATCTCCTAAGACTATGTTTTCACTAATATTTTCTCTAAAAGTTTGTACACAATATTTATCAAAATCATTTGCCCATATCATATCAAATCCAGCATTGGAAAATCCTAAATCAAATCCTCCTATCCCAGCAAATAAACTAATAGTCTTATATTTATAATTATTATGCTTGATTCTTTCCATAATTCACTTCCTCCTATAAATTGTATATCTCTTTTAAAATAGCAGCTAAAACATCAACAACAATGGAATTACCACTTTGCTTCAATGCTTGAGCCTTTGAAACTACAATTTTAAAATCATCCGGAAATCCCATTAACCTATAAGTCTCTCTAACAGTTAAAGCTCTTATTCTTCCGTTTGTTGTTACATAATTATTAACACTTGCTCTATGTGAATTACCTTGAGTTGATAACAATGCTCTAGCTATAGGTAAATCTATTTCTGCATTTTGATGCATAAATTTTTTTGTACCTGGACACATTACATATTTTTTTAATTTTTCAGATAAATAATACTTTTCTTCCGGATTTTCTCCAACCTTGTCTGTTATTTGTAACTTTCCATCAATACTTAAAAAATTACCTTCTTTAACATTTTCAACAAGTAAATCTTGCATAGTATATTTTAATTCAATAGGTTTTGGAAATTCAAATCTATCATATTCTTCTTTACTTTTAAAACCAACAACATACAATCTTCTCCTACCTTGTGGTATTCCATAATCCTTGGCATTTAATATTTGCCATTTATAATAATATCCAAGATTATCAAAAATGTTTTGCATTACCTTCCAAGTATTACCCTTATCATGTGTAAGAACACCATAAACATTCTCATATATAAATATTTTAGGTTGAATTTCTTTAACCAATCTAGCATATTCATAAAACAAAGTTCCTCTTGCATCTTCTAGTCCACCACGACTACCTATTACAGAAAAGCTTTGACATGGACTACCACCTACAAATAAATCTATTTTATTCTTAAAATCAGTACCATCCAAAAGTTTTACATCATAAAAAAAGTTATCATTTCGCACTTCATAATTAGCTTTATAAGCTTGTTCTACAAAATTTGTTTTTCTTGATAAAGTTTTATATAAATTCTCAACATATAACCTTTTTCCTTTAGTATCTTTCATTTTCTTTATCTTTTGTAATTCTTTATTATGATCTATATCTATTTCAACATCTCCATTATCACATGCAAACTCTATTTGATAATCGATTGATAATCTCTTTAATGCTTGTTCAATAGCACCAATGCCACTAAAAACTGTTGCTAACTTTAACATAACTACCTCCTAAGTTGACCTGCGTCTATAGTAATTATATCACAAAAATTGACCTGCGTATCACTAAATTAACAATTTTAGACAAAAAATGATAGATCATAAATCCATCATTTTTGTTCATATATAGATTTGTAATCACTCAACATAAGTTTTTCAAAATCATCTAATGTTTCATTTTTAATTATTTTCTTAACCATATCTAATGATAATCCATACTCTAACATGTTACTGTATTTTTCATCTATATTTTTATTTTCTAATGAGGTTGAAATATCAACTATATCAAAATCAAATATATAATCAAAATTATTTTTTTTAGAAAATAATTTAAAGATTGAAACATATAGCCCTATGTAAAAAGGTATTCTATATTCTATAATACTTGAAATAAATTTAAATGCGTTATTATATAATTTAAAATCATCTAATTTACCATCCGAAATAAATTCAGATAACCATTTCTTACCAGATACCTCTAAAATTTTTTCTATATTTCTGGATGAAAGTTCTATATCTTTCGAAATAATACTATTATATTCTCTCCAGATATATTCCTTTCTTCTTTTTAATATATCTTTGATATTTCCCGAAGAATGAATCGCATAAAAGATTCCCCATAGAAATTTTCCGTTCTTGCTATAGGCTTGTATATCTCCTTTATCAGAAGATATATTAATACCCGCAGTCTTTATTTCATTAAAAACATATTCTAAAGATTTTATAACATCACTTCTATCTGAAGCCAATAAATTTTTTATAACTTGATATCTTTCATCGGTTTTTTCTTTTTGATTCGTTTCACAAAAATATTTATATAAAATTAATTTAGTATTTCTTGACGTGCACAGAGAAATTCTTAAATCTTCATCAGTTAATCCATATTCTGTCATTTTACTATCTGTTTCTTTTTTTGCGTCGATTTCTTCTTTAGTTAACCATTTTTCATCAATAATATCTATTTCATAATCACTTCTTAACTTATCATTTTTAGGGAACTCATAATTTGAATTGGTAATTGTTACACCATTTTTCTCGGCTTCTTTTAATCGTTCACTTATTGTATTTTTAACAGCATAAATGTATCCTTTACTATACTTGCCAAATCTGCCGGCTCTACCGCTTAAATTTAACATATCAAGATTAGTCATTTTCTTGTTAGCACCAGCAATTTCATTTGTTATTATAATATTTTTAGCAGAACTATTTACTCCTTCGGCAAACGCTGTAGTTACCACTAAAACTTTTAAAAATCCATCATTAAATAGATTTAATATTTCTCTTTTTATATATCTTGGTATTGGTGATATATATAACCCAACTCCTTTTTTTAATGCCTCTAATACGTACCAGTTGCTATTATCAAATGTATAATTATTTACTAAATGTTCATAAAATTTCTTAAATCTATCGTTTGTATTTATACATTCTGTTATATCATTATTAATCAAGGGTAAGATTTTTTTTAATTCAGCTGGATACATTACATAAATGATTGTACTATCGTTTAAATATGGCAATATTGTCACAGCTTTAATAATACCCGCAGAATCAGACTTATATGATATATTAGTTGTATTAAACAATTTTTGTGCTTTTGTCTGAGTTGAAACATCTTCAATTTGATGGCCTACATAATTATAAGTTCTATCAACAAATGTAACATCATACTTGTTAAAAAATTCTAGCATAGACTCACTTTTATTATAAGTATAAGGAGAAAGAAAAATTAATTTAGAGTCAGAAGCGCCACACAATTCAAAAACCATCCTATATTTGCTTGAGCGAGTATTTAAAATATCCTCTCTATTATATTTTATTTCATCTTCAGAGTCTTCAATTTTATAAGACTCATCTATAACTATAAGATCAAATTTAATATTATTGCTTTCATTTAATAACAAATATTTCTCTGGTGTAAGTATGTATAGTGAATTTTCTTTATTTTTATGAGGGCTAGTCAATATTTTATATTTATTACATGTTTTTCTATTAAACAATAAAAATTTATAGAACAATTCTTCCTCCAAAGAATTTGTTGGCACAATTACACATATATTATCATAAATTTGATAATTCAAATATATATGCTCAAAAATAAGGCTTGTTTTTCCAAAAGATGTTGGTGCGGAAATAAATATTCTCTTATTTGCCTTTATTTCTTCTAATAATGATAATTGTCCAGAATTAAATATCACATTTTTGTCATATAAACTAGTAAACATTATTTTTCTTAAAGCTGAGCTTGTTGAATCTATATGTTTTATTTCTAACTTCTCTTTATATTTTTTTAAATATTCATTATATCCATAAAGCTCTCCAATTTCTATAACAATTTGCACTATATCTAAATTATTTAATAAAAATTCTTCATTTTCAAATATTTCACATAATATTTGAATTAATCCCATTTTATTATCAGTCATAGAATAAGTATTTATTTTTTTTAAAACATCTATTCTTGTTAATCCCATTTACACATATACTCCTTTATCTCCGTACTTTTATTAATTATAGGAATAAAAACTATTTCAACATCATATTTTTTTAATCCTGTTTTAATAATTTGATTATTAAAATCCGAAAGAATATTATTAAAGTAATCTTCTCTTTCTGTTGCAGTAAATTTATTATCTTTATATACCGCAAAAAATACAAATCTTATTTTTACCTCTAGTTCATTAAATATATTTATAGGTTTATCTTTATTATAAATTTTATCATTTATTAAATCTATGGTATTTATTATTATCTCCATGTTTTCCGTAGAATCCTTATATAACGAATGATTTTTATCTAATAGGAAACTACTGAATTTATTAATATATTCACTTGTAATATGAGATGGTTCTGTCTCTTTTCCTTTAATATCATCTCTCAAATATTTTTGCGCATCATATGCACTTTGTACAAATTTACTTTCAGAATAAATGAGTGTTAATTTTTTGTTTTCGCAAATACACCCGACAACATCTACACCTTTAATATTTTTTTCTGCAAATCCTCTTTTACTAGAATAAGTTAATAAAATATTCTCATTTTTTACTATATTTAAATAAAAGTCGTTAAATAATTCTCCAAATATACCAGATGAATTAATATCACCAGTTATTATCAAACCATCATTATTCCAAATATCCTTTCCATAGTCAATTAAATTTGCTGACAAATTATCACTTTGATGTTTAAAATATCTCAATTTTTCATAACTTCTGGCATACAACAACAAATATTCTTGAAATATTTTTTTATAATTATTTCTTTCAGTAATAGTATCTGTATTAACATAATACATTTTTGCCCTATTATCATTTTCTAATAACATTTCATTAGCAAATACTAATTCTTTACAATTCTTACTAAAGTATGTTTTTAAATCATTCAAGATTTTAAAATCTTCGCAATTCACAAAAATCACCGCCTAATACTAACAAAAATTTAATTTTGGTTAATATTATACCACAAAAAAAAGAATATACAGAATTCTTATAGCAACTTTTATTATATTATTAATAACTACATAGAATTGAATTTATAAAAGCATTTATCTTAATACCCAATCATTTCTTTGTAGTGGTAACTGAAATCCCCACCTCCTGCATTAATGTGATTACTAATTATTATAACGTCTTCTCCATTTCCAAATTTAGATAATGCTACACCTGGTCTATCATCACTAGTTAATGTAGAGTCACTGTCTCTTGTCAGTGCTACTGGCACGCCTAATTCTTTAAATCTGTCATACATATATTTACTTATTTCTAAATTTAAATTTTTTTCTATTATTCCATTTCCTGAAGCACCACTATCTTCACCACCGTGCCCAGGATCAATAACAACACCTTTTAGTGCTCGTGTATAGTTCATTTTAATCACCTAAAATATTGTATGACAAATTAATCATTATGTGAAAATTAATATTATTAAAAAAGATACGTTCAAGTATCTTAATTAATTAGTGAACCATAACATAATCCATCTTTATATTTAAATCCAGTTGGACATTCGTTACTATTAGGTTTATTTTCGTAATCATTTATACAATTTTCATCTGTTAAATAATTAGATTCATCGCATCCAGGGTAATAACATTTTCCATCAATTTCAGTTAAATAGCCACATGTTCCTGGAGATATATAGCTATTTTTATCATAACAATTTCCATCAATATAAACTGCATTATCAGGGCATTTATTAGTTTCTGTTTGTTTTGTAGTTACTGTTTTTTTAGTTTCAGTGTTTTTGTTTGAATTTGATGTATTCTTTTTAATATCTGTAGATTTTACTGGAACATTTTCGCTTATCCAATTAATTATTTTATTATTCTTTTCTTTTTCTCCATAAAGGTAGAAATCACTATTTGTACTATGTTTTTCATATGATATCATTATTTTATTATCATCTAATTCTTTTTCTGATAAATAATTTAGTACTGTGATTATCTCATTAACTGAATCTTTAAAATCTATTTTCTCATTATTTGTTGCAAACATCAAAACTAATCCTTCTTTATTACACTCTATAATGCTATTATCATATTTTTTATCAACAAACTCTTTTATTTTATTTAATGAATCTTCATTGATACATGATGTATCATATTTTATTTTTTCCGTGCTGTTAGCACTACTATCATCTTTCTTATTTATTTTGTTACTTATATTTTCGAATATATTTTTATCTTTATCTATTTTTATATTTGGTATTATAAATATTAATAATGTAACAAATAATATTATTAATATTGGTGATAAGATATATGGTAAGTTAGATTCTTTTTCTACTACTTCATCTTTTATTTTTATTATTCATAAACTCTCCTATTTTTTGTCATTTTTACTAATAGATATGATAGATTCAATTATACCTATTAAATTTAATCCTATACTTGCTCCTAGTAATAAGCCTGATATAAAATCATTTATATTATAGTTTCTACTAATAAAGTTTTGAATAAAATATAACACTTCTCCCAATATAATTAATGTTAGTCCTATAACTGTTTGTTTTTTCATATACACACTCCTTAGTTTAATTATATATTATAAATTAAAAAATACTAGAAAAAACTAGTATCTTATTTTTTTTATTCTAAATAAAACTGAAATTATTTATTTCTTTTATTTTTTCCCACGGTAAATCTAAATCTGTTCTTCCAAAATGTCCGTAGGATGCTAATCGATAATATATTGGATTTAATAAATCTAATTCTTTTATTATGTTATCTACACTGAAATTAAAGTTATCATTTACAAATTCATATATTTTATCCATCTCGATTTTATTTGTATTAAATGTATTTATGTAAATAGAGATTGGGTATTCTTTTCCTATTGCATACGCTAATTCTATTTCACATTTATCTGCTAAGTTATAAGCAACAATATTTTTAGCGACATATCTTGCATAGTAGGCAGCACTTCTATCTACTTTAGATGGGTCTTTACTGCTTAAACATCCTCCACCTACTTTTCCTATTCCTCCATAAGTATCTGCAACTATTTTTCTTCCTGTAGTTCCGCTATCTCCAAATGAACCTCCTATTGTGAATTTACCACTTGTATTAATTAATATTCTTGTGTTTTTATCAAGTAGGTTATTAGGTATAACTTTGTTTATTACTTCATTAATAATTAGTTTTTCTAATTCTTTTTTATCTATATTTTCTTTATGTTGAGATGCAATTATTATTGTGTCTACTCTTTTTGGAATATCATTTTCATATTCGATAGTTACTTGTGTTTTACCATCGGGTTTTAGTTTAGAATTTTTATCTTTTTTTCTTACATCTGTTAATCTTTTTGCTAGTTTATTTGCTAAAAGGATTGGTAGTGGCATATATTCTTTTGTCTCATTTGTTGCATAACCAAACATTATTCCTTGATCTCCTGCCATGATTTTGTCTTTGTCTACTGCATTATTTATTTCTATAGATTGTTTATTAACTTTAACTAATACATTATATTCTTCTTCATAACCTATATCTTTTAATACTTTTTTTGCTAAAGCACTATAATCTAAAATTGCTTTTGTTGTTGCTTCTCCATAGACAAATATTAAATCATCTTTTATAGTTGATTCTACTGCCATTTTGCTATTCTTGTCTTGCCTTAATGATTCATCTAATATGTAATCACTAATTTTATCACATATTTTATCTGGATGCCCTTCTGTAACTGATTCACTTGTTAAATAATATTTCATATAATCTCCCTCTTTCTCTTTTTATCAAAAATAAAAAACTCTTGAAAGAGTTATTATATAAAAATCTCTTTCATCGATATTAGCATTACCACCTTACTTAATTGCAGGTTGGTATGAGTTCTTAGAGCTAATTCTCTCCCTCATTCTTGATAAAATAATAATATTATTTAATATATTATTTCTAATACAAATTTATTTTAACACTATTTTTTTGTTTTGTATATATTTTTTGTTAAAAGAAAAGACTTTCAAAAAGAAGTCTTATTTTTCTAATAATTTTGTTATTTCTTTTACGTTCTTTTTAAATATTATTGTATCTATTATATTAGATATAGAATATACTGTAATTAGTATTCCTAGAGAAGTTGTTAATGCAATAGTTCCAATACTTGGATTAAGTATAATTATTAAACCACATATAATAGATATTATAGAACATACTAGAAGTGATAACCAACTACTAATATTATTTCTATAAAGTAATATTGATAGTCTTAAATCTAGTGTTGATTTAGTAATCATTATTATACCTGCTACTATAGGGAATAATGTTTTTACTATATCTGGATTAACTAACATTATAATACCAAGTAATAATTCTACAACACCTAGTGTTAAGAAACTAGAGAAGAATATACTTGATTCTTTTTCTATTAAGAAATATATTCCATTTACAATAAGTAATATAGATAATATATAAGTTATTGTTGTAAATGATACTTCTGGATAAATAATAAATATTAGTCCTATAATTAACATTATTATAGATATTATAATAGATGAGTATAAGAATTTGTTTAATTTATTTAACATGTCTAG
>CAKOJI010000034.1 GCA_934089255.1 uncultured Bacilli bacterium
CTGCTGCATTACTGCACAACACCTTATAAATCAACTTATTTACCACAACATTGTTTATACTTCTTGCCTGAGCCGCAAGGACACTTATCATTTCTTCCTACTTTTTTATCATTTTTTTTAGGAGTAGGTTTTAATGGTTCTTTTGTATCGTTTGTTTTTTCAACTTTATTTGTTTTATTATTTATATTTTGAGTTATTTGCATATGAAGTAAGAAGTTTGCTATTTGTTCATCAATAGAATCTTCCATTCTTTCAAATATTTGATATCCTTCCATTGCATAAGCTTGTAGTGGATTTGTTTGTGCATAACCACGTAATCCAATACCTTCTCTTAATTGTTCCATTGAACTTATGTGTTTAACCCAAGCTTCATCTATTACTTTTAAAGAAATATGTCTTTCAAAATCATTTATAACAGATTCTGGAATATCTTTAACTTTGGCATTTAATTCTTCAACAATTATATCACTTATTTTATCAGCAACTTCACTCGGATTTTTTGACTTTATTTCATCTACAGTAATTTTATGACGTCTTAATATATTTGCATTCATATGATTTACTATAGCTTCATAATCTTTGTCTGTTAAATATCCTTCTGGAGCGATGTGATCATCAACTAATTTGTCTATAAAATCTCTTATAACTTCTATAGAAATATCATTAACGTTATCTGAATCAATTAATTCATTTCTTCTGTCATATATTATTTTTCTTTGTTCACTAACAATATTATCATAATCTAACAAGTTCTTACGCATATCATAGTTGTTACCTTCAACCTTTTTTTGTGCACTTTCAATTTGTTTAGATAAGAATCTATTTGTTATATCTTGATCTTCTGGGTAACCAGTTCTTTTAATTAAATCTCTAACTTTTTCTGCTCCGAATCTTCTCATTAATTCATCTTCAAATGAAATGAAGAATTGTGAATATCCTGGATCTCCTTGACGTCCAGCACGTCCACGTAATTGGTTATCTATACGACGTGATTCATGTCTTTCTGTACCAATTACACATAACCCACCTAATTCTTTTACCCCTGGAGCTAATTTGATATCTGTACCACGACCGGCCATATTAGTTGCAATTGTTATTGCTCCTATTTCTCCGGCTTTGGCAATTATTTCAGCTTCTCTTGCATGATTTTTTGCGTTTAAAACTTCGTGAGGTAATTTTTCTTTTTGTAACAATTTACTTAATCTTTCATTTGATTCTACAGAAATTGTTCCTACTAGAATTGGTTGTCCTGTTGCGTGAACTTTTTTAATAAATTCAACTATTGCTTTATATTTACCTTTTTCAGTTGAATACATTTTATCTATCATGTCTTCTCTTATACAAGGCTTATTTGTAGGTATTTCAATAACATACATGTTATAAATATCTCTAAATTCTTCTTCTTCAGTTTTTGCAGTACCAGTCATACCAGCTATTTTTTTATACATTCTAAATAAATTTTGGAATGTTATAGTTGCTAATGTTTGAGTTTCTTCATTAATTTTAACTCCTTCTTTAGCTTCTATAGCTTGATGAAGTCCATCAGAAAATTGTCTTCCTTGCATTAATCTTCCAGTAAATTGATCTACTATTAATATTTCTCCGTCTTTAACAACATAATCAACATCGTTGGCCATACCATAATTTGCTTTTAATGCTTGATTTATGTGATGTACTAGAGCTGCATTATCTACATCATATAAGTTTTTTAACTTAAAATGTTTTTCTAATTTTTCTGAACCTTCTTCTGTTAATAATACAGATTTAGTTTTTTCATCTAAAGTATAATCTGTTTCAGATTTTAACATTTTAACTGCTTTGTCAGCATCTCTATATAAATTTGCTGAGTTAAATTTTCCACCTGATATAATTAGAGGAGTTCTTGCTTCATCTATCAACATAGAGTCGACTTCATCTAGAATACAAAAGTTAAGAGGTCTCAAACATCTGTCTTCTTTTCTCATAACCATATTATCTCTTAAGTAATCAAATCCAATTTCATTATTTGTTGAATAAGTTATATCGCAATTATAAACTTTTCTTTTTTCTAAAGGTGATAATTCCCTTAAATTAACGCCAACACTTATTCCTAAAAACTCAAATATTGGACCCATCCATTCTGCATTACGTTCAGTTAAGTATTCATTTACTGTAATAACGTGAACACCTTCACCAGATAATGCGTTTAAGTAAGCTGGTAAAATAGTCGTTAAAGTTTTACCTTCTCCTGTTTTCATTTCAGCAATGTTACCAAAATGTATAGCAAGTCCACCTAATAATTGCACGTAGAATGGTTTTTCTCCTATTTTTCTAAATGCTGCTTCTCTAGCAGTAGCAAAAGCAGGAACTACAATGTCATCTAAAGTTTTTCCGTTTTTTAGTTCTTCTTTAAGTTTTGTAGTCATTCCTTGTAATTCTTCATCACTCATTTTGGAATATTTTTCATCTAATGCTTCTATTTCATCTGCAATTTTTCTAAACCTTTTTAATTCTTTATATTCAGTATCTACTAATTTTTTTAAAATTCCCATATATAATTCCTCCGATAATATCTATTATAACATATAAAAAAAGAGTTTTACACTCTTATTTTGAATTTATTATACCAAATTTTCCATCTTTTCTTTTATAAAGTACTGAAATACAGTCTTCATCAATGTTTTTAAACATAAAGAAGTCATGATTTAATAATTCCATTTGTAACATTGCTTCTTCTTCATCCATTGGTTTTACATCAATACTTTTTCTTTTTACGATTAAATCCTCATCTTCAGTTTCATCATTTTCAAATTCTTCTATAAAATCAAAATTAAAATCCATAAAATTTTCTTTTTTATATCTATCATTTAATCTAGTTTTATTTTTTCTTATTTGTCTTTCTAATTTATCTAATACTAAATCTATTGCTGCATATAAATCATCATTTTTTTCTTCTGCACGTAATGTATATTTATTAGTTGGTATAGTTATTTCAATTATTTCTTTATTATTTGCAACTTTTACTATAATTTTTGCTTCTATATCATTATTGTCAAAATATTTTTCTAATCTTTTAGTCTTATCTTCTATGTATGCTTTTATAGCATCTGTAACTACTAATTTATCTCCTCTAATATTCAATTTCATATAATCATCTCCTATTTTGATTATATCAAAAATAGAAAAAAACTACAATACTGTAGTTAATTCTACTTCACTTACATCTATAGCTTGTAACCCTTTTCCTGTTTCAATAAGTTTAAAGCTAACTATATCTCCTTCTTTTAGAGTTTTGTAGCCATCTTTCTTTATTGCAGAATAATGAACAAATATATCTTCTAAATCATTATACTCAATAAATCCATAACCTTTCTCATTATTAAACCACTTAACTTTACCGCGCACATCGATCATCCTCTTTCTTATAAAATATTTCTACTACTATGACACATAGATACTAAATTACTTTTGTCGACAACTACATTTTTCTCTTACAGTGACTTCTAAAGTATATCATAATTTTTTCTTATATTTTAAAATCGGGTTAAAAGCACGGATTTCATGTTCAATTTATTAAAAAGTTGTTTTTTTTCACCATTTTTTAACTTTTTAGACATTATTAAGTACTATTTAAACAGATTATGTTTTTTTCCTATTAAAAAGAGTTATTATGTGTATCGTAAGGAAGGTAGTATGAAAGATAAAGTAGTAGATAGTTTAATGGTAAGTATTAAAAATAAAAATAATTTTGATAATGTAAAGCTAGAAGAAATTAGATATGGTTTTTTAGGGTTATATACTTTAATAACAAAAACAACAGTGATTATTTTGCTATCATTAATATTAGGTTTTTTTAAACAATTTATTATATTTTTTCTGTTTTATACACTGCTTAGGAGCGTTGGATTTGGTGCTCACGCAAAAACAAATATGCAATGTTGGTTATTTAGTACTTTATTACTAATAGGTTTACCTTATCTTATAACTAAAATTAATTTTAGTACTAATACGATTTTTATAGTTTGGGTAATCTGTTTTATTAATTTCTTGATATTTGCTCCTGCTGACACTGAAAAAAGACCGATGATTAGTAAAAAAAGAAAAATGATTTTTAAAATAATAATATTGTTATTAAGCTTATTGTATTTGAGTTTATTAATTAAATTCAATAATATTTCTAATTTAATATTGGCTTCCATCATATTAGAGGGAATTTTGATTAATCCCATAGGATATATATTGATGGGACAAAAAGTAAGGTTTAAATTAAATGATATAAATTTGTTTAAACAAAGATAGAATGGAGGTATGTATAATATGTTATCATTATTAGCAAAATTAGGTGCTGCTGTTGCTGCTACATCATTTACAGTTCATTGGGTATTTGATGAACCAGAATGTCCTAAATCATTAATCAAATAATTATCTTTACCAAAAAACGTTAATTTCAAAATTAACGTTTTTATTTGTTTATATATTTTATAATTGTGGTAAAAATGTTATTGTTTATAATAAAACTTACGTTTATGTGATTATTTTTTAAATTGTTTATATAATTAAGACCTATTCCTGATTTATAAGTTTTAGTGCTATAATTCTTAGTACCTATTTTATCGCAATCTACACTATCATTAAATACATTTTTGATGGTGATAATTAAATAATTATTATCGTCTTTTAAATAAATATCAATAAATTTGCTTTTTGCTTTTAATGATGCTTCAATTGCATTGTCTATTAATATTCCTAATGTTTCACACAAATCAATGTAGTCTTTATTTTTTACAGATAAATCAATTTCACAATTTATTAAAATGTTGACACCTTGTTTTTCTGCTTCTTGTTTTTTTAGATAAAACAATCCTTGCAACCCCTCAGGTAAATCATATATCTTATTTATCCAACTATAATTTTTATTATATTTTAAAATCATTTTGTTTATAACTATTTGTGTTTCTTTAGGTAAAATCGTTTTTAATGAATATAATTCATTTTTTATATTGTGTTGAAATTCTCTACATTGTTCTATTGTTTCATTATAAGCTTTATAAGAACTCTTTAGATTTTCATTTTTTTCTTTTAGTAAACTAATATTATATTTGTCATTTATTATACTTTTCAAAAACATAACTACAATAAGTATTATTGATAATATTATCATTATAAAATTAGCTTTCGTAACTGGTAAACATCTATAAATAGTAATAAAATTTAAAATTAACACTAATCCTACTAAAAACATTATTATATTTTCTGCTAGTATTTTATTAATTTTATTTAAAAATTTTATAAGTGGTTTGATTTGAAAAATAAGTAATGTTAAAAAACTGTGAATTAATGATAATCCTACTTTTACATGAATTGAATTGTTTAAAACTAACAAAGTATCTAGTTTAGTAAAAACTAATATTAAAGATAACAACAATTCTAAAGTATATGTTATTATTAAATATACTGATGTATAAGCCAATGCTTCTTTTACTTTTATTTTGAAAACATTTTTATTTATGAAAACTGATATTAAGAATGCAGTTAGTAGTTTTATTAATACTGTTACATATAAGTTTACAGCTATGTTAACTATTGATGTTGACAATAATAATGCAAATAATTTTAAATTAATTTTAAATTCCTTTTTTGACATTTTCCCGATGCAATAAATCATTATAAAACTCATTAAAATGTCAGTAATAACGTAAATTATATATTTATCCATCTTTACTCACCTTGATACTTTCTAGATAACATATCGACTTTTTCTCCTGTGTCAGTTACGAAATAACCTTGTGCATAATTCTTTTCGACAATTCTTTCATCGTTTATTATACAACTTCTATGACATTGTATAAATCTATCATCTAATTTTTCCATCATTTCGTTAATTGGCATATTAACTATAAATTGATTATTAGTTGTTTTAATAACTAATTTTCTATCTACAGTATCTCTATAAACATAAATTATATCTTTTAAATATATTTGTAGAGATATTTTATTGTTATTGTATATAAATTTATTTGTATCATATTTTTTAGAAATTATTTTCTTTAAATCTTTTCTTAAACGTACTTCAAAATTATCAAATTTTTCTATGAAATCAAAAGTTTTATATATTTCTTTGTGCACTGTTTCAAACATTCTATCATGATTAGTTAAAACAATAATTTCACTATCCCAATCTTCTTCTCTAATTTCTCTTAATATATCCATTCCAGTGTGTTTATTATCTAAGTCTAAATCCATAAGATATATTTTTTGTTCGCTATTATCTAAGATTAATTTATGTAAGTCTTCATCATATTTTTTATACTTTTTTATTTCATATTGTTTATTGCTATTAAATGCTACATCATTTATTATCTTTTCGTATTCATCTATCCATTTGATTTCATCATCTACTATTATAAATTTTATCATTCTACCATTCCTTTAATATATTTTTTTATTTTTGTTTTTTCTATATTATTTAAATCAATAAGTGATATATAATAATTTTTAATTTTTATTTTATCCAAATCTTTTGTTCTATCAATAATCTTACTACTTAATAATGTTGTTAAACATTTATCATTTTTTATAGTGTATCTTTCATTATTTCTATCTTCTAAATAATATTTATTCTTTTGTTTACAGATATCACATGGCACTTTATTATTTTTTATATTTTCATTTAAAATACAATGTTTCATAATCATTAACTCAATTTTACCATATATTAATATAGATAAGTTAGAAGGTCCATTTATTTCTTTTAAATATTTATTATATAAATTGTTTATTTCTTTAATATTTAACTCCGGAGAAATATTTATTTTTTTCATGCCTATTTCATTTAAGTACTTAGCAGTAATTGAATTAGTTACATTTCCATATATATCATAATGAATAATGTTAGTTTTTATATATTTATTTGCCGTGCCTATATCACTGGTTATTATTTTTTCTTTTTCATAATTTTGTATGTTTTTGATAACTCTTGGAAGTTTTAAATATATATTATTATTCTTTTTATATTTTTCATATATGTTTTTATCACTTGTATAAAAGTCTATTTTATCATTATTTAATTCTATGTAATCTTTTTCATCGTCTATTAAAATGCTTAGTTGATTTACTTTATTTGTTTTAGTTTTGTTTAAAGTAAATGTATTTTTTACAAAATTATTATTTCTTTCTAGTCTTTTTTTATTTAATTCTTCTATTAGTGTTCTTCTTATTTCATTTAAATTTTTTATGGGTATGAAAAGATTATCATCTAAATCTATTGTTATTTTATTTAATTTATATATGCTATTACCTAATTTTGATAATTTTTCAATTATTATTTCTTTAGTAATTGGATTATTATTTGCGAGTATTGGTTCGATACTTTCATTTATTGCCTTGTTTATGCCATCACTAAACTCTATTAGTACTTTTTTATTTTGTTTTATTTTAGCAAATATTTCAATGGGAATTTTTTTATCTTCATAATTATTAATTTCTTCTAATAATTTGATATCTATTGTTTTATTTACTATATCAAGTTTTGTTATATTTAATTTATTGTCTAAATATATTGTGTCTCCACTGTTACCTTTATTTATTAGTTTTCCACATTTGTTATAGATATAATTTACATACATTCCTTTGTTAGAATTCTTAAATCTTATTGCATCACCTTGGTTAAGTTCTTTGGTTAATTTAATTTCTATTTGTTTATTAGTTATTTTTGTTATTTTGCCTATTTCTACTCCGATATGATTTGGTGATAATTGATTTGTTATTTTATTTTCATCTAGTATGTAACCTTTAGTAAATTCTCTGTTGTATAATAATTTTAATTTTTCTATATCTTTTTTGCCTACGTTAGTATCTTTATTGCCATAATAGTTATCTATTGCTTTTCTATATGTTTTTGTAACAAATGCAACGTATTCTGGACTTTTCATTCTTCCTTCTATTTTTAATGAATTTACATTTGATTCAATTAATTCTTTAATATTATTTATTGTACAAAGGTCTTTTGTACTTAACAAGTAATCACCTTGGGTATTTATGTAGTTTTCATTTTCAAGTAATTTGTAAGGTAGTCTACACATTCCTGCACATTCTCCACGGTTGCCACTTCTATTTAAAATCATACTGGACATTAAACATTCTCCTGAGTATGAAATACATAATGCTCCGTGAACAAATACTTCCTTTTCAATTTCAACATCTAGTTTTTTGATTTCATTCAAACTCATTTCACGTGGTAATACTACACGTTTTATTCCAATACTTTTTAAATATTTTAAGTCTTCTATATTGTGTGCATGAAATTGAGTAGAAGCGTGAATTTCTAAATTAGGAAAAGTTTTTCTAACTAATTGAATCATTCCTAAATCTTGCATTAAAACTGCATCAACATTATTTTTGTGTAAAAATTCAACATAATCTATTAATGTAGTTATTTCATCATCTTTTATTAAAGTGTTAATTGTTATATAAACTTTAACTCCATAAAGGTGTGCATATTTTATTGCATCTACTATTTCGCTATCAGAAAAATTATTTGCATATTTTCTAGCACCAAAATTTTTACCTGAAAAATATACTGCATCTGCACCGCATTTAATAGCGAATTTGAGCATTTCAAAATTTCCCGCTGGAGACAACAATTCTATTCTATCCATATTACTCCTTTAAAAAAAGTGGAAAAGGTATTACTTCTCCACATTTAATATATTTATTCTATTCATTATTCTTTCTTTACCTAGTAATTTCATTATTTCATATAAATCTGGTGTCATACTTTTTGTAGTTAGCGCTACTCTTATTACTGTAGAAACATCTGCAACATTTCCTTTGAATTTGTCAGGATTTTCCTTATATTCTTTCATATTGCTAGCATAGTTTAGTTTATCACAGAGTTCTTTTATTTTATTAAACCAGGTTTCTTTATCATCAGATTCATTATAATATTTTGTTATGTAAGTATTTAATACTGTATTTATTTCTTGTTTATCAGTAATTTTTTGAAATTCATACTCATTAGAATTGAATAATTCGTCATACATATACCAAATATGATTTTTAATATCTTTATATGAAGCGTAATCTTTTCTTGGCTTTTTTTGTTCTCTTTCGATATTCAATATACTAGTTGTGTAATCTTTATACTTTGTTATTAATTTATTAAAATCTTTATCATATTCTTCTGTATATTTTAACAAATTATCATAAACTTCTTTTGCACTTAATTTGCTAATATAATTTTTTGATATATTTAATAATTTCTCAATATCAAATAGAGAACCACTATCGCTCATTTTTTTAAAATCAAATTTGAAGTCATATATTGAAGCATTTGGATTTGCATCAAGCCAAGCTTCAAAGTTAGAATTTGCTATAGTAAGCAAATATAATTTAACTGCTTCTATAGGTATTCCTTTTTCATGATAATAACTTACTGCAGCTTCCGGATCTTTTCTTTTGCTTAGTTTTCTTCTTGCTCCTGTTTCGTCTATTTTCATTACTAAACCTAAATGTCCATACTTAGGTTCTTTAAATCTTAATATGTTAAATAACTGAGTATGTATTGGGTAAGATGAAACCCATTCTTCTCCACGTAATACATGTGTAGTTCTCATTAAATGGTCGTCTATTACGTGAGCAAAATGGTAGATTGGAAGACCATCTCCTTTTATTAAAACAACATCAATGTCATTTTCTGGCATTTCAATTTTTCCTCTTACTAAATCATTTAATATTACTTTATTTTCAAATTTACCTGGTGATTTTAACCTTATTACATATTTTTCACCATTTTTTATTCTTTCAGCTCTTTCTTCATTGGTTAAATTTCTGCATTTTGCCCAATTTCCATAATAACCTATTCTTGTTTTTTTATGTTCTTGTTTTTCTCTCATTGTTGTTAGGTCTTCTTCTGTACAAAAACAGGGATAAGCTAAACCTTCAGAAATTAGTTTTTTTGCATAAGCTTCGTATATTTCTTTTCTTTCACTTTGAATATATGGACCGTATTCACCAATCCATGTATTTTCTGAAGTCATTCCTTCGTTAATTTCTATGTTAAAATCTTTTAAATCTTTTATAATTCCATTTACACCATTTTCGACAGATCTTTTTCCATCGGTATCTTCAATTCTTAAGTAAAAAATACCACCTGTTATTTTTGGAACAAAACTTTCTATAAATGCTGTTAACAAACTTCCCATATGTACAAATCCTGTTGGACTTGGTGCAAAACGTGATACTACTGCATCTGGCCCAAGATTTCTCTCAGGATACTTTTTTTCATAAAATTCTATGTCATTTCTGGCATTTGGAAATATAAGACTCGCTAATTCTTTATTTGTCATTTTTTATTACCTTCCTATAAGTAAACCTCTTTTTAATTATAGTATAAATAGCGGCTTTTTTCAAGGAAAATGGTACTAAAAAACGACAAATTTCACTATTTTAACGCAAAAAAAATGGCAGCTTTCTATCTTCGCTTTACCACTATTTTCGACGTTTGAGTGCTTGACTTCTGTGTTCGGGATG
>CAKOJI010000035.1 GCA_934089255.1 uncultured Bacilli bacterium
TTAAAATGTTTATAGAGATTTGATGAATATCAATCGTCTTATGCGAAAAGTTGTAGATTACTACGACACTCGCACCATAAAATAAATATAAAGTACCAATAATTCGGTGCTTTTTTCATACATTAATTTCATCATCATAAAAATTATATGGCATTTTGAAACAAAGTATATTAGTTAATAAAATACTTTATGTTTTTTAATATGTCAATGAAATTTTCATAAAATAAAAAAGAAAATACTTAACTTTGCATTATTGAGTTACTCACCTAATTTGTTTTTATTTTTATTAAAAAGAAAAAATATAGCTATCTCTAACTATATTTTTTTAGTGAATTTCTTTTAAGGTTTCATCTACCCATTTTTTTAAATTGTCTTGCAAAGGAGAAAAACCTCTAACAGATTCTTTAACTTTACTATTAGAATTTTCTCTATAATTCAACCCTCTAATCGATAACTTCAATCTTTTATTTTCATTATCAACTTCGATTACTTTAGTATATATTATTTCCCCAATTTTTACATATTTAGTAATATTTGATACAAAATTATTTGCTATTTCGCTAATATGAATTAATCCATCATAATCATCTACTTTAACAAAAATACCATAAGGTTCAATACCTGTTACTTCACCCTTTGCAATATCTCCAACTTTATAGTTTTCCATTATTGCACCTCTTCTAGACGTATTATACCAAATTTTATTTACTAAGTAAAATTTTTTAGTTATAATAATATCGGTGAAAGAAAATGACTAACGAAAATAAAATAAAAGATATAATAGAAGATATGAAACCATATTTAAATGCTGATGGCGGAGACATAGATTTTATAAAATATGAAGACGATTACGTTTATGTAAAATTATTTGGTGCTTGTAGCCATTGTGGCTATCAAGACTATACACTAAATGATGGATTACTAGAACTAATTAAAGAAAAAGTTCCTGAAGTTAGAGGAGTAATAAATGTAGAAATTTAATTCTACATTTTTATTTTATACAACCACTCTACTCTAAACATATTATATTTTGCGCCATATCTATCAAAAAGACTTTTTAAAACATTTAAATACTTATAAGTATTATTAACATATATTAAAACATCGTCATCCTTACCATTTTCAAGTATAACCTTATCAAACACATCAAAATAAAATGAAGGATACATAAGCCTAGAATATAAAAGATTAAACGTTTTATTATTAAAATTAACTTTATCTAACAAGCCAAACAATTCATTAATACTAAAATCATCACTAAATATATATGACTTAAAATACTCTGCTAAATCTCTTACACTATAATCAATTACAAAATTTATTGGATTATTATAATATACATAATAACAAGGATACATAAGTCTGTTATGAACTATACCAACATCCACACTATCATCAAAATTCTTAATAGTTAAATTATAATATAAAATTGCATTTTCTGCTAACCCACTAAACAAACCAAAAGAATTAAGAACAGTTTGATAATTTTTACCAAGTTCTCTTAATTGAACTTCATAATAGTCAAGTCTTTCTGCCCAAAGTTTTCCCCAATCTACTCCACTTTTATCTACTGGATAAAATTTAAATTCAAAAAAATTTATCTCATACTTTAAAATACCATTAACTCTTATAAGCGCATATTTTTTATTATCAACAACTGAAAACAAACTATTATCTTTATTTAAAATAATATCATAACAAGAAATATTATTTATTTTTAAATATTTATATATTTCTTCTACTAAATTAACATCATTTAAAACCAAACAAAAGAAATATAACGTATCATTATAATAAAATGAATAATAATTATCCATCTTATCTAATTCATCTACTAAAATATTATAATAATTATAAAGAACATTCTTCATACCATCACTAATAAATAATATGAAAAAACTTAAGCCTTTATACTTAAGTTATTATTGCATTACCTCATATTCATTTAAAGTACCATTATTATTAAATAAATTTGAAGCAGTATTATCAGAATTATTATTTCTTAACAAAACATTTTCTTCTTTATATATATTAGCTAATTCTTCAAACAATTTTATTTTTCTATCATTTAACTCAATTAACTTAGAATTATCAATATTAACACTCTCTTTTTTAACATCATTAACAATAGGTTTATTTACTTCTTCTTCTGTTATACTAAAAGGATTAGTACTATTAAAATTAGTATTTTTAATATTATCTATATTTGAAACAGGTGCTTGATCAAATATATTAGGTTCATTACTAACCTTAAAACCACTATCTATTCCTACAGTTTCACTAGCAGGCTTTATACTATTTATATTTAAAGGTTCACTAGGAATAGTATTAACAGGATTAATTGGTTCAACGTTTAATGGATTATTTATATTTGCATTAGTATCACTACTAGGGACACTATTCATATTTAAATTTACAGGAGTACTTTCCATATTAAAATTATTTTGTACATTTGGAATAGCACTAATTTCTACATGTTGGTTTTGATTAGTACTTCCACCAAAATTTTTTATAAGCATATCTTTATTCAAATTTTGAGAACCAACAGAATTACCAACAGAATCTTGATAAACTTTTTTTATAGCATTAATATTTTTATCATTAAGTGCTATAGCTTTAGCTTCATTAATTTTTATAGAATTTGAATAAGGTAAAAAAGTAACATTACTATTTCCCATAATAATATTTTGCATTACTCTTTTTAAATTACCCCATTCTTCATCTGTTAAACCACCTATTGCTCCATCATTTTCCTTAGCAACATACATTTTTATTAAACCATCATTAACGTTTTCATTTTTCGTATAAAATATATAATTCTTATTATTATCTTTAAAATAACTAATTAAATCAACAAACATATTTTGTCCATTCATATCTAATATATTAACACTATTCATAATATCCCTCTCTATTCTATAAACATTCTAACACAAAATAAATAAAAAAAAAAGATTAAATCTTTTTCAAAACAAAATATCTACACTTATAAGCACACTTTTCATTAATATACTTATCTTTATCTAAAAAATTATTTATCTTTTTACATTTTTTATTATCACTATTATAAAAACCCTTCAATCTTAATCTTGAATAAGCATAATCACCTACAATATAATCAAAATCATAAAAATAATCAGTAAAAAAACTTTTAAATTCTTCCAAATCAAAACAATCCCTAAAATTTTCTACTAACTCATAATTTTTATCATCTATACTAATCATTCTATCTCCTTAAAAAATATAACGCTACCATTATACCTATCATAATTTCAGTAGTCATTATACTAAGTAACATTAATGTATCAACAAATCCATTTCCACTAGTTATAATTAAATTTTTTGGAACAAATTTCTTACTACGTTTCTTACTTTCATTTTCATTTTCTAATATTCTATTATTAATATTTTTAACTTTTTCTTCACTCATTTTAGAAATTTCTTCTTTATCAATTCCATACTTATCATAAGTAGAAGAACTTAATAAATCATTTCTAATTAATTTGAATTTTAAATTATTATTTAATAAACTTTTCTTTCTAGCCCAATACATAGGAACTATATTAACATCTTTAGTAATTAAACCATGTAAATTAGAAAAATTATTATTCTTAGGATCAAAATATTTATCAAAAAATAATATTTCATCATTTGTAAATTTAATTATTTTATTTCTCATCAAAATCATATCAACTAAAATAATTTCAATCTTACTAGTAATATCAGTTTTACCAACTTTTTTTTCACTATTTAACCAAATAGAATAATCTTCCATTAATTTTAAAAATTCTTCCATTTCTTTAACCGATAATCCATACATAATTAAATTACTTTTAAAACTATTTTCATTATCAATAATATATGGATTTAATATATTAATATCTCCATATATTTTACATAAACATCTTATGACATATACTTCAAATATATGTGCTTTATCATAATCTTTTTCTTGTTTTATAAGTAGATAATTACTTATGCCACTACTTATACTATTATTAATAAAATTTTTATTCATAAGCAATCACCACCTACTATAAAAAGTATATCACTATTATCTATTTAAAACCACATAATATTTTTTAGTTTACACCACTATTTACTATATTAGAACTCTTATTTATACCACTACCTAATATACTAGGAACTTCACCATTAACAATTTTACTTGCTATTAAAAACTTATATTTAACATTACTATATCTATTTTTGACAGGCATTTCTAATACTTCTTCTATATCAATATTAATATATAATTTTATAAGTGAATTATTAATACCATAATTTTCTACAACAACATCAACATAAGCATCTATATTTTCTAAAAAACTTACTTTAATAGGTATCCTAGGACCTATACCAGAAAATAAAGAATTTTTGAATGCAACACCAACTGGCATAAATATAATAATTCCCTTATCACCCTTTATAATTTCTAAATTATGATAATTATTAATTCTACCCTTTTCTATATTTTTAACTGATAACTCTAAATCATTTATAATATTATTAAGTAATTTATTAGTATTAACATTATCTACATCAACACTTACTATATTATTATTAACTAATTTAGTTTTTATATAATCATTAGTATCTAAATTTAAATACTTTTTAACAACACTATTAATATTATACTTAGTAATTTCATCAATCTTTAACTTGGTTAAAAATGAAACACTTTCTCCTAAATTTTTACCTAAAGTACATAATACTAAAATATCTAATAAAGTAACACATATTAATATAATAAACATTTTAAATTTAAAATCTTTCTTTTTTTTAATATACATATATCTCATACTAAATAATATGTAAAAAAAAGAACTATATTAAAATAGTCCTAAATTAAAATATTTATTAACAAATATAAAAGCCATAATTAATAATATTATTAAAAACACTACACCTACTACTTTAATAGCAATATTATTAGAATTTAAATCTTTTTCTAATTCTTTAAAATCATCATATTTATCTTCTATATTTAAATCTTCTTCATCTAAATTATCTTTAGTTTTTTGAGATATATTTTCTTTATCTAATTCCATAGTTTTATAAATAGTATTAGTATCATTATCACTTAAATCACTTAATAAATCTAAAGCAGTAGTATTTCCAACAGATTCTTTTTTACTATTTTTCATTTCTAATTGTGTAATAGTATTCATTAGATTAACGATATTTTCTTCAGTATCTTCCATTATTTCTTGAGAATCTTCTTCTATATTTAATTTCTTTAATATATCATATTGTGTATCGTGAACTTTTTTTAATCTTTCTTTTTCATAATCTACATTTTGTGTTTTTTTTGCTTTTTCAAGAATAGCATTTATATCATACTCTTTAGTATCCACGTCTTTTGTATCAAGATCATCATTTTCTTCTTCTCTTACTTTAAATGTACGTTTATTATATTCATCTCTATATCTTTTATCAAGCATATCTTTTACTTTATCAATATCTATTTTATTAATATCTTCTCCAATAACAGTTGCATTGCTAGTTATATCAAATTTATCTATATCACTTGTTTTTATTTGTTCATATAATGACTTATTTTTTTCTGTTCTTGTTTTTAATATTGGAGTTTCAGTATATTTATCCATTCTAGAATTCATACAATCACCTATCATTCATATAATAACATAGTTTCAGACAATATTCTACATTTTTTTCGTTGATAAATATAATTTATTAGTTTATAATAAATTCATACGGAGGAAATAATATGAGTAAAATAATTTTTGAAAGCGAAAGATGTATCGGATGTGGATATTGTTTTAGTATCGCACCAAATAATTTTGAATGTAACGATGAAGGTAGAGCAAGTATGATTAGTGATAAGATTACTGACGAAGCTATAGAAGCAAGTGAAGGATGTCCAGTAAGTGCAATTTTAATAGAAGATAATTGTAATTGTGATAACTGTTCTTGCGAGCATTGTGAATGTGGCAATGATTGTAAATGTGAAAATAACTGCAATTGCGATGATGACTGCAACTGTGATTGTAAAAACAAATAAAAATAACTGATATTTTTTATCGATATCAGTTTTTATTTTGCATTCCCAAATCTTCTATCCCTTTTATTAAAACACTCTATTGCTAGATCAAATTCGTGACTATCAAAATCAGGAAACAAAGTATCTGTAAAATAAAATTCAGCATATGCTAATTGATAAGCCATAAAATTACTTATTCTATATTCACCACTAGTTCTAATAAGCAAGTCAACCGGTGGCAAATCTTGATATAAAAACTTATAATAATTATCTCTATTTAATTCATCTATATTTAACTTTCCATCACAAACTAAATTAACTACATTTTTAGTAGCGTCAACTATTTCTTCTTGAGCACCATAGTTTAAGCATATATTAAGAATACCACTTTTGTTATTTTTAGTTTTACTAACAATTCTATCCATAGCATCAATTACATCACATCTTAAATTTTCTTTTCTACCTGAAAAAACTACCTTAACATCTTTTTCAATAATATTATTCATTTTCTTATTAAACATAGTAATAAACAAATTCATTAAATAATCCACTTCTTCCTCACTACGTTTAAAATTATCAGTTGAAAAAGCATAAACACTCAAAACCTTAACACCCTTTTTAAAAGCATATAAAGCTAAACGCTCTAAATTTTTACTACCATTTAAATGACCAAAACTACGTTTTTTACCTCTAAGTTTTGCCCATCTTCCATTACCATCCATAATAATTGCAATATGATTAGGTATAATTTGTTCCATATTAATCTCCTTTAAAAAAATAGATAAAATATTTTATCCATTCTCTATAATAAAATCTTCACTTTTATGAGGCTCAGTAAATAACAAATCTCTATAATTTTGTTGTCTTAAAGCTTCATATACCATAATAGCAACAGTATTAGAAAGATTTAATGCTCTAACCTTATCAGTCATAGGCATTCTCATACATTTATCCAAAAATGGTTTCAATATTTTAGGTGGAATACCAGTAGATTCCTTACCAAAAATAAAATATATATTTTCTTCTTTGTTACTATAATCAAAACTAGTATGAGGTTTCTTACCATATCTAGTTAAAAAATAATATGAGCCCTTATTTTTATCAAAAAATTCATCTATATTTTCATATACTGTATAATCACAATTATCAATATAATTAACTCCACTTCTTTTTATATACTTTTCATCCAAACTAAAACCAAGTGGTTTAATTAAATGAAGTTTAGTACCAGTTGCAACACAAGTACGCATAATATTTCCTGTATTACCTGGTATTTCCGGTTCAAATAATACTACATTAATCATTATTTAACCTCATACTCCTCAATTAACTTTTCAACATCACCTATACTTAATATATTATCACTACTATCAATTGATTTAACAAACTCACCATTTTTTAAATATATTATTGCAGGAACATTTTTTATATTCGTTTTAAACTTCTTATTTATAAAATCAACATCATTATTTGTATAATCTATCATAATAAAATTATCTCTTAAATTATGTTTCTTTATAATTTTTTTCATTTCAACTTCTAACTTATAAACATCAATATTATTAGTACTAGTTAAAAATATAAAAGTTTCACTGTTTGGTTCAGTTAAAATATTATCTATCTCATTTATATTAATACTATTAATATATCCATCTAAATAACTTTTCTCTAATTTTCTATTTTGATATTTATTATTTAAATTAAATATAAATAACGTTAATACAACTACCCCAACAATCATTAATAATAAATATAAATAGTTTTTTTTAGGTACTACTCTTTCTTTTTTCATATACAAGTCCCTTTCACTAATTATATTTTAACACACGATAGATTATAAGTAAATTAACATAATTATTAAAAACATATTATTGACACCAAAAAAAATCAAGATTATTTATAACCTTGATTTAAATACTTCTCATATAATTCCTTAAATCTATTAAAATGAACTACTTCTCTTTGTCTTAAAAATAATAATGGTTGTATAACATCTTCATCACTAGCTAAGTCAATTAAATGTTCATAAGTAACTCTAGCTTTTTGCTCAGCAGCCATATCTTCAACTAAATTAGCAATAGGATCTCCTACACTTGCAAAATAACTTGCTGTAAATGGAACACCATTTGAATCACTTGGATAAATTCCATACCCGTGTTCTGTATAATTACTACCTAACCCAGCATCTTCTAATTCTTTAATAGTAGCACCACTCATTAATTGATTTACCATAGTACAAATCATTTCATTATGTCCCATTTCTTCAGTAGCAATATCATTTAAAAGTGCTTTACCTTCTTCAGTTGGCATACTAAATTTTTGACTAAAATATCTTAA
>CAKOJI010000036.1 GCA_934089255.1 uncultured Bacilli bacterium
TTAATATTTTTGCACTAATTTCTTCAGGTGTATATTTTTTACCATCAATATCAACTTTTTCACTAGTACCCATTTTTCTTTTTATTGAAGCAATAGTGTTATTTGGGTTAGTAACTGCTTGATGTTTTGCAGTTATACCAACGATTTCTTCACCATTTTTGAATGCAACTACACTTGGTGTTGTTCTTTCTCCTTCACTATTTGTTATTACTTTTGGTTCTCCACCTTCTAATACAGCAACACAAGAGTTTGTTGTACCTAAATCTATACCTATAATTTTTGCCATATTATTCACTCTCCCTTTATTTACTTTTTGGCTTATTTATATTTAAATTGTTTTTTATTTCTTCTCTAATTTTTTCTTTATCTTCTTCATTTAGAGAAATATATTTTTTGCCGAATTCTTTTAAATAGTTTTCAGCATTTTCTCCACCTAATAGGTAGAAATATAAATCTAACAGACACTCTGTTATTTCATTTTTATTAAGTGCTGGATTGTCTTTGTAATATTTTATATTGTCAAATTCATTCATTTACCTTCACCATAGCAGGTCTAATAACTCTGTCCTTATATGTATAACCTTTTTGTAGAACTTCTATAACTACATTATGAGGTTTTGTCTCATCGTGTTCCATTAGTACTGCTTGATGAATTTTTGGATCAAATTCTACACCTTCAGCAACTATTTCCTTTACTTCAAATTTATTTAAAATATCTATAACACTTGTGTATATCATTTTAAATCCACTTAAGAATTTGGAAAGTTCATCTGATAAATCGTTATCATCTAATTTAATTGCTCTTTCGAAATTATCTACTATTGGAAGTAAACTTTTCATTACATCTTCGTTAGCATATTTTAATAAGCTTGAAGTTTCTTCTTCTTTTCTTCTTTTAAAATTTAGCATTTCTGCTTGTGCTCTAACTGCTTTATCGTTACTAGCATTTAATGCTAATTTTAATTTTTCTATTTCATTTTTTAATTCTTCACATTTTTTATTATCGTGTTTTGTTTCTTTATGTTTATTATTTACTTCCTTTTTATTCTTTTTTAATTCTTCTACTTTGTCTTTTATATTATTTAATTCTTCTTTTTTTTCTATATTTTTATTATCTTCTCTCATATATTACCTTTCTATGTAGTTCTTAAGAAAGTTTAAAAGTGTTACAACTTTATCATATTCCATTCTTTTTGGTCCTATGATTGCAAGTGTCCCAACTTCTCCATCTACATTGTAACTTGTTTTTATTACTGTAGTGTCTGGATCAAAGTTATTTTCTTCACCTATATAAACTTTTATTTCTTTATCATCTGTTTCTATATTTTTTACTAAATCAACATTTTCTAATTTTTCTATAATTTCTTTTATTTTTTCTGGTTCGTTATATTCTGGTTGTTTAAGTATATTTGTTTTTCCACCAAAGAATACATCAGCTTTAGTATCTTTAAATTCACTAAAAGCATCATAGAAGAAATTACATAATTCTTCATATTTTTGCATTGTTTTAGCAATTTCTGGTTTTATTACAAACTCTAATTTTTCTAATATTTCATTTATTGGAGTTCCAATAAGTTCTTTATTTACTATTTCACAAGTCTTAACTATTTCTTTTATACTTACATCTTCTTTAATCATAACTTGTCTATTTTCTACATGACCTGTATTTGTTACTAGAACTGATACTACTTTTTTTTCATCTATTGGAATTATACTTATTTGTTTTAAAATGTTGTTATCACTATTCTTACCCAACACAATGCTTGTATAATTTGTTATATCACTAATTATCTCCATACATTTATTTATTGCATCACTTAAAACTAATTCCTTATTATTTAAAATTGTTTGTAATTTTAAAACGTCTTCTCCAGTAATTTCTTTAGGTTTCATTAAATTTTCTACATAATAGTGGTAACCTGCTTCACTAGGAATACGTCCACTTGATGTATGTGTTTTTTCTAAGTAACCTAATTCTTCTAAATACATCATATCGTTTCTTATTGTTGCTGATGAACATTTAAACTTTTTACATAATGATTTAGAACCTACTGGTTTAACTGTTTTAATATAAGATTCAACAATTGCTTTTAAGAGTTTGCTTTGTCTATCTCCCACAAAATCACTTCCTTAGCACATATAATCTTTCAGTGCTAACTACATTATAATATTATGCTTAGCACTTGTCAATATATGAGTGCTAATTTTTTTTATTTTTTTTTATTTTTATTTTTCTATACTTTAATGAGTATTTTTGATAAAATAATTTATGGTGATAAGAGTGATAATAAATAAAATAATTGATAAAGCAAAAAAGAATAAAAAAACTATATGTTTAGTAGAAACTGAAGATATTCGTACTTTAAAAGCAGCAAATATTGTAAAAGAGATGGATTTTGCTAATATTTTATTAGTTGGACATAAAGATAAAATCTATAGTATTGCAAAAGAAAATAATATAAATATAGATGGTATAGAAATAGTTGATCCTTTAACGAGTGATAAAACTAATGAATTAATAGATAAATTTTATGAGTTAAGAAAAAATAAAGGTCTTACTTATCAAGAAGCAACTGATATAATTAAGAATGATTATTTATATTTCGGAGATATGTTGGTTTACTTAGATTATGTAGATGGATTAGTAGCAGGTGCAACGCATTCTTCTAGCGATGTTCTTCGTGCTGCATTAAAAACTGTTAAAACTGGTGATGATGCTAAAATTGTTTCTGCTTTTTTCTTAATGGAACTTAAAAATAAGAAATTAGGTAGTAATGGTGTTTTTATATTTTCTGATGCTGGTATGATACAAAATCCAACAAGTGAAGAATTAGTTGATATTGCTTATGCTTCTTCAAAATCTTTTAATGAATTAGTTGGTGATACTCCAAAAGTCGCTTTTCTTTCTCACTCTACTAATGGAAGTAGCAAATGTGCTGATACTGAGAAAGTAAGAAATGCAGTGGGTATGTTTAAAGATAAGTATCCTAATATAATAGCTGATGGTGAAATGCAACTTGATGCAGCAATTGTTCCAGAAATAGCACAAAGTAAATTTCCGACATCTAAGATAAAAGGAGATGCTAATACTTTAATATTTCCAGACTTAGATGCAGGTAATATTGGTTATAAAATTGCTGAAAGAATGGGAAATGCTAAAGCATACGGTCCTATTACACAAGGTATTAGAAAACCAATAAATGATTTATCTAGAGGATGCACAGAACAGGATATTGTTGGAGTTATTGCAATTACGTGTGTACAAGCAAATAAGAATTAGCGTTTAACTAATTCTTTTTATATTATTTTTTTCTAAAAACAATTAAACCTATTAAGCATATAGAGATAAAAATTATTAAATTTGTATATGTTTTCTTTTCTTTTTTTATAGTGTTTTTAGTAAATTTAACTTCTTCAGTATGTAATAATTTATCTTTATAATATATTTTTATATTACCTATTACATCGTTTTCTAATACATTTTTATCTAACTCTCTTTTTCCATCATAAAATATTTTTAAATATTTTAAATCTAAATCATTTTTCATAAAATATTTAATTGTTTTATTAGATTTTATTTGATAGTCTTTATTATTATATTTTATATTATCAATTAATACATTATTTTCTAATATTACTCTATTAGAATACTCTTTTTTTATATTCATTAATATATTTAGACTATCTTCTATATGCATTGTATCTATTGTATCTTCTGCACCTATAGTTACTACAATAATTTCGTTATCATCAATTTTTGATATACTACTTGCTGATAGTCCACTTTTTTTAGTATATCCGCCTTTATATCCGTCTAAGTAAATGTTATCATTTTTTAACATTTTATTTTTTATATAGTTATTTATATTATTAGAAATATTTTTATCTAAAGAAGATACGTAATATTTTTTTGTTGTATATATTTTATAAAAATTTTCATTATTTAAGGCATAATCTAGTAGTTTAGATATATCTTGGCTTGATGAATAATTATTATCATCTTTACCGATAGAATTAGAAAAATTAGTATTATCCATTCCTATTTTCTTTGCTAATTCATTCATTTTATTTATAAATATTTCATTAGAATTAAATACGTGATTTGCTATTGTCTGTGCACTATCTGCAGCACTATACATTATGTTTGTATATAATAGTTCGTTATAAGTAATTAAATCATTTTCTTTAAGTCCAATTACTTGATAACCATCTAAATTATTTATATCATCTTTAGTAATTTCTATTTTTTCAGATAAGTTATTAACATTTTCTAAAGCTAGTATACAAGTCATTATTTTGGTTAGGCTTGCAACAGGTAATTCTTTATCTTTTTCTTTTTCAAATAATATTTCTTTAGTATTTCTGTTATATGCTATACCACTTTTACTATTAATTTCAAGTGCTAATACATTAGTTGGTATTAATAAGATTAAAAATAACAATAATATTTTTTTCATAGTTTCTACCTCTTAATAATTATATCATTTAAATTCAATACAGTAAATTAATGAATTATATAATATTAAAGTTTATGTTTTTTATAAAAAAAATACCTAGTTTAATCTAAGTATTTTATGTTTTTAATATAAATTTTTTATATTTTTTAAAAATTTTTTACTATTTAAATATAGACCAGTATATCTATCATAATAAACATTTATAAAGTTATCTATATTACTTACTACTTCATCACTTATTTTTAAATCACTAATAGTACTTATGTCAATTAAGTAATACATTCTTAACATTTTTATAGTTTTTGCATCATATATAATTTGATTTGTATAACAATTAGAACAAACGTATCCGCCTATATCTCCATCAATTGTAACTATATTAGCTTTATTACCGCACTTTGAACAAGAATTAAAATTTATTCCTACACCTAAATAATCTAATACTTTAAGTTCATATATATTAGTAATTATAATGGGTTCTAAACCTTCATTAAGTTTTAAAATAGTATCAATGAATAATTTATATAGTGATTCAGCATCTGTTGTTTGTTTTGCTACTTGATTAGTTAGTTCAACAATATATGTTAAATAACTAATTTTAATTAGATCTTGTTTTATATTAACTAGTTCATTAACTACACTAGCTTCAGTTAGTAAACTTAATTTATCATTGTTTCTTTTTATTAAAAATTTACCATATGTAAATTTTGTAGTATTAACTCTTAGGTTACTTTTCAAGGATTTTGCTCCTTTAGCAACTGCACCAATTAGACCATTGCTTGTAAATATATTTATTATTTTAGATGATTCTTTATATGGTACTTCACTAAATATAAAACCCTCTATTTCTTCCATATTATCACTTCTTTTTATATTCTAAATAATATTCTATTTTCCCTGTTTCTTTAAATAAATCCCATAATTCTTTCTTTGTCACTTTTAACACCCTTTCTAGCTTCATTAATATAATGGGTGTAAATTTTTAGTTTTATTCACTAAATTTTTTTTTTGATACTTTTATATAAGTTATAGTTATATGGCATTTTATTTATATTCATATAATTTATTATATTTTCTATTTCTTTATTGTTAATAGACTTATCATTTTTCTTAATATAATCAATAAATTCATTTAATTTATATTTCTTTTCTGTAATACCATATTTTTTAAAATATAATCTTACATTATCTACTAAAAAGTTTGAAAATGTTTCTTTATTATTATTCATATAATATATAAGTAAATTTAAATCCCAACCTAGTTCTTTATAATAATCGAGTATATCGAATGGTTTATCTCTAACTAAATCTTCACTTATTTTATCTACTACTTCGCATACTTTTTTTATATTTTCTTTATTAAATTCATTTTCTCTTTGTAAGAATTTTTTTAATATATCTTTTTCTACACTAGTTAAATAATAAGATTTATAGTTATTGATGAATTTTTTAAATTTTTCATATGTTATATTATTATTAGAAACATATTCTTTTATATTATGTCTATCTTCTTTTATATAATTATTTATAATGTTAATAATAGTTTCTGTTTCTTTTCTTTTACTAATTTTATTACTGTCAAAATTTTTTTTATTCCCATATTTTAAACAATATTCTAAATATAATTTGTTTGTTTTACCATTATTTTTAGAACTATTATCTAAATTTTTTAATAGAGTTGTAACAATATCATTAAATTCGTTTAAACTTATATTTTCTTTTTTTATAAATTTATTTATTAAATCTAGATTTCCATTAGATTTAATATAGAATTCTAAATATTCTAAATCTTTATTCATCTTTTATACCAAATTCTTTTAAGTATTGTTCTTTATCTCTCCAGTTAGGAATAGTTTTAACATATAATTCTAAATATATTGGTTTTCCTAAAGTATTTTCTAAGTCTACTCTAGCACGTGTACCTATTTCTTTTAACATCTTACCTTGTTTACCAATTATAATTTTTTTTAGAGATGGTCTAGAAACTATTATATCAACGTTTATTGTAATTAAATTGGATTTTTCATGATAAAGTGTTGTTACACACGTAACTGAGTGAGGTACTTCATCATTTGTAAGTTCAAGTATTTTTTCTCTTACAAATTCACTTGATATAAAAAATTTACTAGCATTTGTTACTACGTTATCATCATAGTATTTTACATTATCGTTTATATAATTTTTTACAACTTTTATTAGTCTGTCTGTATTATCATTTTTTAAAGCAGATATTGGTATTATTTCGGCAAAGTCATATAAATCTTTGTATGTATTAATTGCATTCATTATACCAGCATTATCTAATTTATCTATTTTATTTAGTATTAAAATTACTGGTATTTTATTATTTTTTAATGCATTAATTATAAATTTATCTCCTTTTCCTAAACCAGCAGAAGCGTCTACTAAAAGTAATATTAGGTCTATATCTTCCATGTTACTGTATGCTTCTTTATTAAGTTCTCTACCTAATTTATCAACAGGTTTATGAATTCCTGGAGTATCTACGAAAACTATTTGTGTATCTTTATCATTATATACTCCGTGTATAGAATTTCTTGTTGTTCCAGCAACATCACTTACGATTGCAATTTTATTATTGATTAATGTATTTAATAATGTACTTTTCCCTGTATTAGGTCTACCTATTATACTTACAAATCCGCTTTTCACTTTATCACTCCTCATAAAAAGTTTCAATACTATTATACATTATTTTTTTACAGTTTGGTATATGTAATATAAGTAAAATAACATTATAATGAAAAAAAACGTATAATTCATACGTTAATTATTTATCAGATTTTGTTCCTTCATTTGATAATTCTTCTAAGATTTCATTTAAACTTTCTTCATCTAAGTTTGTTAATTCCATAATTTCTTCTTTTGAAAATTTTTTATCTAACATATTTTTTATTATTTCTTTATTTCTTTTTAAAACACCATCTATCTCACCTTGTTCATATGAAACTTCTTTCATATATTCGTCATAATCATAATATAGTTGTTTATCTAAGTCTTCTATGTCTATATTAAATATTTTACTAACATCTCTCATAAAAGTATCACCTTCATAAATATTATCTAGTAATTTTATATCGTTACAGATAAAGAAATATAATAATTTTTCTAGATTATATTTATTCCCTTTCTTTACTACATTATAGTCTATATTTGTTAAAAAATCTAGATTAATATCTATAACTCTTAGCATATTATCTCTTATAATATGATGCTTCTTTTCTATCATCATAGAATCATATATAAATTCTCCTTTTTTAAATAAATCGTAGTTATTTATGTTTATTTGTATTACACCTTTGACGTTTTTGTAATCATCACTAATATGCACTTGTCTTAAAATGGAATTATACATATAAATATTATTTTTTACTATTGCTATACGAACATTGTTATAATTTATTTCTATATTGTAATAGTTTTCATTAGCTTTTACCATAATGTCACTTACACTATTAATGTAGTTTGAATTACTACTTATATTGGGTGTAATTAGTTCTATATTATTTCTTAATAGTTTTGCATCAATACCAGTTGATGCACTAATTAATCTAACTAAATATTCTCTACATACAGGATGTTCACTATTTAATAATTTTTTTACAACTTTATCTTTTAATAAAACTCTATCTTTCATAATTTACCTACTTTCTGTTTCGAAATAAGAGTATCAAAATAAAAGTTATTGTGCAAAAGTATAAAATATAAAATTATAAA
>CAKOJI010000037.1 GCA_934089255.1 uncultured Bacilli bacterium
GGTGGGCTGTTAGGGATTCGAACCCTAGACCCACTGATTAAGAGTCAGTTGCTCTACCAACTGAGCTAACAGCCCAAATTCGATTACATAAACAATTATAGCATATATTTTGCAAATTTCTAGTATAAAAGTATATTTTTTATAAAAAAGTTTAAATTTTATTGATAGATAATGTATTTTGATATATAATACTAGTTGTCAAGAAGGAGAAATTATATGAAAAATGTTAAAGAAGTTACAATTGAATTAAAACAAGATGAATGGGATAAAGTTCTAAAAGAAACTTTTAATAAAAAGAAAAAAGATATTGAAATAGATGGCTTTAGAAAAGGTGCTGTAACTTGGGATATCTTTGTTAAAAAAATTGGTATAAGTAGATTATTTGCAGATGCAGCTGATTTGGCTATTAATGAAAAATATGAAGAAGCTTTAAAAGAAGCAGATATAGTTCCAGTTGTTCAACCTACTGTTGATATAACTAAATTAGATGAATCAGGTATTACTATTTTATATAAATTTATTAGTAAACCTGCTGTTAAGTTAGGTAAATATAAAGATTTAGGAATAAAAAAAGAAACTGCTAAAATAACTAAAAAAGAAATAGAAGAAGAATTAGAACATTTAAGAGATAAATATGCTGAAATCGTTGTAAAAGAAAACGGAGAAGTTGTAAAAGGTAATACTGCTGTAATTGATTTTAAAGGTGTAGTTGATGGTAAAACTTTAGAAGGTGGAACTGGTGAAAATTATCCACTTGAAATTGGTTCAAATACATTTATACCAGGTTTTGAAGATGCTTTAATAGGTATGAAAGTTGGAGAAACAAAAGATATTAATCTTAAATTCCCAGAAAATTATGTTGAAGATTTAAAAAATAAAGATGTTACATTTACAGTTACTGTTAAAGAAATAAAAGAAAGAATACTTCCAGAAGTAAACGAAGAGTTATTTAAAGATTTAGGATATGAAGATGTTAAAACAAAAGAAGAATTAGAGAATAAATTAAAAGAACATTTATTAGAACATAAAAATAATGAGATAGAAAATAAATATTTAGATGAAGTTTTAGAAAAAGCAGTTAGCAATATGGAAGTAGAAATTAATGATGAAATTACTCATGAAGAAATTCATAGAATGATTAATCAATATAGTGAACAATTAAAAATGCAAGGATTATCTATTGAACAATATTTAGAATTTACTAAGTCAACTATGGAAGATTTAGAAAATCAAATGAAAGATGAAGCAGAAAAAAGAGTAAAAGAAAGATATTTATTAGAAGCTATATGCGAAGAAGAAAAAATTGATGCAACTGATGAAGAAGTAAAAGAAGATATTAAGAGAATTTCTGCAATGTATCAAGTTAGTGAAGATGAGTTCGTTAAAATGATAGGTGATTCTGAAATGATTAAATATGATGTTAAAATGAGAAAAACATTAGACTTCTTAAAGAACAATTAATTTTGTTCTTTTTTTGTTGAATTATTTTTTATAACACTATATAATTAAAGTAGGAAGGAGATTAGTTATGACAATAGCTATAATAATAGGTGTAATATTATTACTTTTAATTATATGGTATTTCAGTACATATAATAGTTTAATATCTTTAAGAAATAGGAAGGATGATCAATTTTCTCAAATTGATGTTCAGTTAAAAAGAAGAGCAGATTTAATACCTAATTTAGTTGAAACTGTAAAAGGTTATGCTAAACATGAAAGTAAAACATTAGAAGATGTAATAAAAGCAAGAAATACTTATGTTACTGCTAAAACTGATGAAGATAAGATAAAAGCATCAGGAGAAATTACTAATGCTTTAAATAAATTATTTGCCTTATCTGAATCATATCCTGATTTAAAAGCTAATACTAATTTTATGTCATTACAAAATGATTTAAAAGATACTGAAGATAAAATATCAATGGCTAGACAATTCTATAATGATACTGTATTAACATATAATAATAAAGTAGAAAGTGTTCCATCAAATATTGTTGCAAATATGGGTGGATTTAAAAAAGGAGAATTTTTTCAAATAGATGAATCAGAAAAAGAAGCTCCAACAGTTAAATTTTAATAGGGCTTTATAAGTCCTTTTTTTAGGAGAAAATATATGAAAAAAAGTGTGATAGTTTTAATAATATTATGTATAATGTTGCCATTACAAGTTTTTGCAGTTAGTAATGTAGATTTTAAAATAAATAAATATACAGTAGACGCTAATGTAAAAGAAAATGGTGATGTTGATGTATGTGAATATATGTTATTACATGGAAGTTATAATGGATATGTAAGAGATATTTTCTATAAAGATGGTGAAAGTGATTATGTACCAAGTGATTTAACCAATTTAAAAGTTTATTTATTAGATACAAACAACTTTAGTAAATCAAGTGAATTTACTTTAGTAAATAGTGCTGATAAAGGTGATAAATTAAAATATACAGTTACTAATAAATCTAATGGACCTACAGTTACTATGTTTAATGAAAATATAAGTGGGGATTCTGGATTTGTAGTATGTTATACTTTAAAAGATTTAGTTTTAGTACATAATGATGTAGCAGAACTATATTATAATTTTATTCCTAGTGGATTTGAAGAAACTATTAGAGACGTAACTGTTAATGTTAAATTACCTAGGATAGATGATACATTAAGAGTATGGGCACATGGTGCAATATATGGAGATGTAAAAAAAATAAATAATGATAATTATTCTTATTTAAATGCAACTATTGGTACTATATATCCTGGTGAAGTTTTAAATGTAAGGATGACTTTTGATAAGAATATTGTTAATGGAAGTACTAGAATTACTAATAAAGATGCATTAGATGAAATAATTTCTAGTGAAACTAAACTTGCTAATGAAGCAAATGAGTTAAGAAAAAATGCAAAGAAAAAAGATTATATTGGACATATTTTGTTTTACATGTATATTGCATTTATTGTTTTATACTTTATATATATTTATAAAAATTATGATAAAGAATATAAAACTGACTTTGATATGGAATACTATAGAGATTTTCCTAATGAGTATGGACCTGAAATAGTAGAGTATTTAATAAAGAAAAGAGTTACAACTGATGCTTATTCTGCTGGTATATTAAATATGATATATAAAAAGTGTTTTACTTTAGAACAAACACTTGATAAAAAAGATTATATTTTAACAAAAAAGGATGAATTTACTAATCCGTTAACTGAATTAGAAGCAGATATTATGGAATATTTAATTAATGAAATTGGTGATGGAAAAAGTGTTAAATTATCTGAAATAAAAAAATATGGTAAGAAAGAAAGTACTGCAAGAGACTTTTTAAATCATTTTAATAAATGGAAATCTAATGTAATACGTAGTGCAGAAAATTATAATTTCTATGAGAAAAAGAGTAAAGCAATGCCTATTATAATACTTATACTTACTACTTTAGTATTTATGTTTTTAAGTATGATGTTAGATGAATACTTATATGCTTTTGAATTAATACTTATATTTATTACTTTGATTTATGTGGTATGTGCTAAAAGAAAATCAGAATTTGGTATATTGGAATATAAAAAATGGATGTCTTTTAAAAAGTTCTTAGTAGATTTTGGTAGATTTGATGAAAAAGAATTACCAGAAATTATCTTATGGGAAAAATATTTAGTATATGCAACTATTTTTGGAGTTGCAAGACAACTAGAAAAAACTATGAAAATAAAAATTGAAGCAATGGAAAATGTTGATACTAATATGACTGATATATTATGGTATAATCATATGATTAGTAATGACTTTAATAGAGCAATGAATGAAACAATTAATCATGCTTATTCAGTTGCTAATTCCACTATTGCAGCGAGCAATATGTCTAGTGGAAGTGGATCTGGTGGAGGATTCTCTGGTGGTGGAGGATTCTCTGGCGGAGGTGGCGGTGGCGGAGGCCACGGCTTCTAAAAAAATCTTAGAGCGAGAATCTATTGATTTTCCTCTTTTTTTTGTTGCAAAATTTAAAAAAATTGATAAAATATACATTAAATTTAGGAAATTTGCAGAAAAAAAAAGGAAATTTGTAACTTTATGTAATAATTATATATTAGGAGGGACAAATATGGCTAATCTATCAAATGAAGAGTTAAATAGAATTAGAACTAGTGTAAATATAGTTGATGTTATTGGTTCTAACATAAATCTTCTAAAAAAGGGTAAAAATTATTTTGGTATTTGTCCTTTTCATGATGATCACACACCAAGCATGAGTGTAAGTGAAGAAAGACAAATATATACTTGCTTTGTTTGTGGCGCTACTGGTAATGTTTTTTCATTTTTAAGAGATTATGAAAACATAAGTTTTATGGAAGCAGTTAACAAGGTAGCAAACATGTCTGGTATTAAAATAGATAATAGAATTAATATTGTTAAAAGATATGATAAAGAATATAAAATATATGATTTAGCTCTTAAATTTTATAAAAATAATTTAAAAAGCGAAAATGGAAAAAAAGCAAAGATTTACTTACATAATAGGGGAATAACTGATGATATAATAAATGAATTTGATATTGGAGTATCATTTAATGATAATAATTTAAGTAAATTATTGATAAGTAAAAATTATAGTGAAAAAATGTTAGTTGATATAGGTATATCAAATGTAAAAGATGAAGTATTTGATATATTTAGAAACAGAATAATGTTTCCCATACACGATCCAAATGGTAACCCAGTTGCTTTTAGTGCTAGAATATATAATAATGAAGTTGAAAGTAAATATATAAATACTAAAGAAACTTATATATTTAAAAAAGGTGAGATTCTTTTTAATTATCATAGAGCAAGAATAGATGCAAAAAAGAAGAAAAGTTTAATTTTATGTGAAGGACAAATGGACGCTATTAGAATATTTAGTAGTGGTGTAAAAAATGTAGTTGCAACTATGGGAACTGCTTTAACAAAAGAACATATAAAATTAATAAAAAAATTAAATTGTAAAGTCATACTTAATATGGATAGTGATAAAGCGGGAATAAATGCTGCTAAAATTAATGGTGATTTACTTAAACAAAATGATATAGACGTTTATGTTGTAACATTAAGTGGTGCAAAAGATCCTGATGAATATATATTAAAATACGGTATAGAATCTTATAAAAATGTTATTGAACACGCTATTAAATTATTTGATTTTAAAATTAATACATTTAAACAAGACAAAAACTTAAATAATATTGATGAATTAAATAATTATGTAAATAGTGTAATAGATGAATTAAATAAAACAGATGATGATATATTAAAGAATATTACTATTAATAAATTGAGTGAAGATTATAAATTAGATAAAGATTTATTATTAAGTAAGTTAATAAAAAAAGAAGAACCAATAAAAGAAATAAAAATAGAAAAAGTAAAAAAAATACAAAAACAAAATATTAAAGCAGTAGAAGAAATATTATACTATATGATGAATAATGTTAAATATGCTAAAATATTTACTAAAGAATTAAATTATATTCCAGATAAATTATATTTTGATATTGAAAAAGATATTCAAGCGTATATAATACTTAATAATACTATTAATTTAGCAGATTTTATTAGTTATGAAGTTAATAATGGTAAAGAAAAGATTATAAATAGTATTGTAAGTGCTCACAATAATGATATAGAGATGAATGAAGAAGAATTTAAAAACTATATTAAAATAGTTGATAAATGGATTAAAGAGAGTAAAATAAATGATCTAAAAATTGAACTAAAAAAAGTTAGTGATATAAATAGAAAAAAAGAAATAATGGATATGATTACCAAAATTAAAAGAGGGAGTGAAGTATAATGGTAAATAAAATAAAAACTATAGAAGAAAGAGAAAATGAATTAATTAAGATAGGTAAGGAAAAAGGATATATTACTTATGAAAAATTAGCCGAAGCTTTAAAAGGATTAGAAATAGATAGTGATACATTAGATGATTTATATACAAAATTAATAAATAATGGTATAGAAGTTATTGCAAGTGAAGATGAAGATGTTGATACGTCTGCAAGAAAAAATAGTAATGAAGTGGAAATATTAAGTGATGAAGATATTACTAAGGATGTTAATATTAATGATCCAGTAAGAATGTATTTAAAGGAAATAGGTAAAATAAGTTTACTTAGTACTGAAGAAGAAATGGAATTAAGTATAAAAGTTGCAAATGGTGATGAAGAGGCAGCCGCACTACTTGCAGAATCTAATTTACGTTTAGTAGTTTCAATTGCAAAAAGATATGTAGGTAGAGGATTATTATTTCTAGATTTAATTCAAGAAGGTAATATAGGGTTAATGAAAGCTGTTGAAAAATTTGATTATGATAAAGGTTATAAATTTTCTACATACGCTACTTGGTGGATTAGACAAGCAATTACAAGAGCATTAGCAGATCAAGCTAGAACTATTCGTGTTCCAGTTCATATGGTTGAAACTATTAATAAAATGTCAAGAATTCAAAGACAAATGACTCTAGAATTAAATCGTGAACCAAGCGAAGAAGAAATAGCAGAGAGAATGGAAATTCCAGTAGAAAAAGTTAGAGAAGTTATAAAGATTAGTCAAGATCCAGTTTCTCTTGAAACTCCTATTGGAGAAGAAGATGATTCACATTTAGGTGATTTTATAAAAGATGAAAGTAGTTTAAGTCCAGAAGAATATGCTACTAACGAAATATTAAAAGAAGAAATAAGAAGTGTTTTATCTACTTTACAACCAAGAGAACAACAAGTATTAGAATTAAGATTTGGTCTTATAGATGGAACTTGTTATACATTAGAAGAAGTTGGTAAAAGATTTAATGTAACTCGTGAAAGAATTAGACAAATTGAAGCAAAGGCTTTAAGAAAATTAAGACATCCATCTCGTGCTAAAAAACTTAAAGATTTTATGAATGATTAATATGATAGATGATAGATTAAAATCTTTAATAAAATATATTAATTCAGAAGATTTAGTAATTGATATAGGTTGTGATCACGCATTAATTGATATTTATTTAATAAAAAATAATATATTAAATAATATAATTATTAGTGATATTTCAATAAATGCATTAAATCAAGGAATTTTAAATATAAAAAAAAATAAACTAGATAATAAAATTGATGCTAGGTGTGGAAACGGCTTAGAAGTATTAAATGAATTTGATAATATAAATACTATTCTTATATCGGGTATGGGTACAAATACTATATTAAAAATACTTGATAATAAATATTTAAATAAAATAAATAAGTTAATTATTCAATCTAATAAAGACTATTATCTCTTACGAAAAGAAATTACTAAATTAGGTTTTATGATTAGTGATGAAGAAGTAATTGTTTCTAATAATAAGATGTATATTAATATTGTATTTATTAGAGGTAATAAAAAGTATACTGATATAGAATTAAAATATGGAATAAGTAATATGAAAAATAAAAAAATATATTATGAGTATTTAATAAATAAATATCAAAATATATTATTATCAATACAAGATAAAGATAAATATACTGAATTACAAAATGAAATTAATATTTTAATGGAATTAATGAAATAGTTTAAAAAATTATTTCTTTTTTATACAATATTCGACAATTTATGTATAAGAGTATGCTAATATAACAAACTAGAACATTTAAAGTTTAGTGTCTACCTATCTATTTAATAGAAAGGGTTAAGTTATGAGTAATAAAACTTTTATATTAAGGTTTTTGGACCGTATAATAGTAATATTTATAATAATAAGTGTTGTATTCTTTTTTCTTTTCCTACAAAAGTAAAAAATAGGCAACTAAAAAAGACACTAAGTTTAATTAAATAGTATTTACTAATTAATTAAACAAGAGTGTCGCACCAAACGGTAGACATTTCTTTCTTAAATGTTCTACTTAATATAAGTTTATCATAAAGTACTTGAAAAGTGTACTTTTTTTTGATATTATTTTAGTAGAGTACAAGAGTACTTGTATAGAGTATAATTTACGATTCATGAAAAAATTAAAGAAATTATATCTTTCTTCCAACTCCAAATTGTTGGGGGGGGGGTATAAAAGATATAATTTTTTCATGTTTATAGGAAGGGTGATAAAATGAATCGTAAACAAAGAATAATAATAAGTGTAACAGGAATATTTATAGTGTTATTAGTGCTTGTTGGTTTAACATATGCATACTT
>CAKOJI010000038.1 GCA_934089255.1 uncultured Bacilli bacterium
TTAGTGTTAGTAGTAAAGATAATATGTTTAAGAATAAGTATAATTATATTAATGGTATAGGGGAAGAATATATTTTGAAAAGTATATAATTTTTATAAATTGAGTATAAAAATATGTATTTAAAAATTTAAAAGTAATAAAATAAATTGTTAATTAAAAAGAACAGATAAAAATGTTTGACATTAGTAGTTTTATTTGATAATATACTTATGTTTGTAAGTGTTCTTATAAACCGCATTGAAAAGGTTTTAAAATATTATATATTGCCTTAAGAGCGAGTCCTAAAAAATATTAGAAGGGAGTAAAAGAATATGAAAGCTATATTTGTAACAGGTGGTAAACAATATTATGTTTCTGAAGGAGATACAATTTATGTTGAAAAATTAAATGTAGAAGCTGGAGAAACTGTGGAATTTACTGATGTATTAATGGTTGGAGAAAAATTAGGAACTCCAAAAGTTGATGGTGCAAAAGTTGTTTGTACTGCAGAAAAAAATGGAAAAGCTAAAAAGGTTGTTGTATTTAAATATCATCCAAAGAAAAAATATCGTAAAACTCAGGGACATAGACAACCATATACTAAATTAGTTGTTAAGAAAATTGTTGGTTAATAAATGGTAAGAGTAGTAAGAAAAAATAATATAATAGAAATATATGGGCATGCTAATTATGATGATTATGGAAGAGATATAGTTTGCGCTAGTATAAGTAGTGTTATTAATACTACAGTTAATTCTATTATGAATATTGATTCAACATCTATTGAATATAATGATGATGGAGATAAAATAACTATTACTAAAATTAATTCAAACGATATTGTTGATAAATTATTAGATACGATGATTAATATATTAAAAGATTTAGAAAAACAATATAAAAAAAATATTAAAGTTGAGAGTGAGGAATGAAAATGTTATTTTTAAGTTTAAACATTCAACGTTTTGCTCATGTTAAAGCACAAGGTTCAACACATAATGGCCGTGATAGTGAAGGTAGAAGATTAGGAGCTAAAGCTAGTGACGGTGAAACTATTAATGCTGGTTCTATAATATATAGACAAAGGGGAACTAAAATTTATCCTGGCAAAAATGTTGGAATGGGTAAAGATCATACACTATTCGCATTAGTAACTGGTGTAGTTAGATATGAAAGATGCGGAAGAAGTAAGAAAAAAGTTAGTGTTTATGAAGCTTAATTAAATGTCATCTTTTGATGATGTTTTTTTTCTTTTCTAGACATAGAAAAATTTGTTTGATAAAATAATTGTGAGGTGTATATAAATGCGTTATAATACGGTTAAAAATGCAGATAAAATAGTATTATCTAGTTCTTATTTAATTAAAAATCCTAGTGAATATAAAAATAAATGGAAAAATGTTTTTGGTAATAATAATCCTATATGTTTAGAACTTGGTATGGGTAGAGGTAGTTTTATTATTGGTATGGCAGAAAAGTATCCTAATATAAATTTTATTGGATTAGAATTAGATGTTAATCAAACTGCTACTGCAGTTAAAAACACTGGAAATAAAAAATTAAATAATTTAAAAATGATATGTGATGATGCTAGTAAATTAGTAGATTTTTTTGGTAAAGAAATAGATACTATATATTTAACTTTTTCTGAACCTTGGCCAAAAAAACAAGATGAAAAAAAGAGATTTACTTCTTTTAATTATTTAAAATTATATGATAGAGTTTTTAAAAAGAATAAACATATAATACTTAAAACAGATAATAAAATATTATTTCAATCAAGTTTAGAAAATTTAAGTGAGTATTGGTATAGTTTTAATCAGGTTAGTGTTGATTTACATAATGATGAAAGAAATATAAAAAATGTAATGACTGATTTTGAGATGCAATATTATAAAGAACATAGACAAATATATTATTTAGATGCTTCTTTTAAAGATTAAAGTATTTCTTAATACTTTTTTTTAGTGTTAATATGTGATAAAATTTTCTTAAGGTGATAGTATGGAAAAGTGTAAATTTTTAAATGAATCTATTATTGCCCATAGAGGTATATATAATAATATTACTATATATGAAAATACTTTAGAATCTATTATGTATGCTGTAAATAATAAATTAAGTGTATTTATTGATGTAAGAGTTTTAAAAGATAATGAATTAGTTTTATATCATGATAAAGATGCTAGTAGATTAAATAAGTTAAAAGATAATATTGATACTGTTAGTATAAGTGAATTGAATTATATTAGTAGTTTTAATATACCTACGTTAGAAAGTGTTTTAAATAGTGTTAATGGTTTAGTACCTATTATAATTAATATATTAGATGATAATAAGATTATTAGAAATAAATTAATAGAATTACTTATTAAATATAATGGATATGTTTTAATAGTAAGTGAGAATTATGATGTTTTAAAATTTTATAAAAAGAAAAAGTATGATGTTGGTTTAATGATAAAACAAAATAATTTGAGTATTTTAAAAAAGCAACCTAATGTTGATGCACTGTTATTAGAATATAATCTTTTAGATAAGATTGAGATTAATTATTTAAAAGAGTTTTATTATTTAATTGGATATGTTGTAGATAATAGGAAAGATGCTGCTACATATATTAAGATTTATAATAATTTGGTTATTGATAATATTGAGGAGGTATTTAAATGATTAAAACTTATACTGGGCCTATGTTTAGTGGGAAAACTACTTTACTTTTATCTACTTATTTTAATATGTGGAATAAAAAGAATATATTATGTTTTAAACCTAGTATTAATACTAGAGATGATGGGATTAAGTCAAAGAATATAAAAGATAATGTTGGTGCCATATTAATTGATGATTTAAGTGATATTTTAAAACATATTAAAAGTAATACTAGAACTATATTTATAGATGAAGGTAATTTTTTAAAGGGAGATGTTAGTGTTTTAGTTAATTTAAGTGTGGATAAAAATATTGATGTTTATATAAGTGGCTTGAATATGACTAGTGAACAAAAACCTTTTGGAATAATGCCAAATATACTTGCTGTTAGTGATGAAATAGAGATATGTAAGGGTTATTGTACTATTTGTAATAGACCTGCTAGTTATACATATTTTGAAGGAAATAAAGATAATGATATTGTTGTTGGTGATTCTTTATATATTAATTTATGTGAGGATTGTTTAAGAAAAAGGAGAATAAAAGATGAAAAAAGGTAAATTAATTGTTATTGAAGGAACGGATTGTAGTGGTAAGGAAACACAGGCTAAACTTCTTTTAGAAAGATTAAAAAAAGATAATATTAGGATTGAAGAAAGGGCTTTTCCTATGTATCATACTCCAACTGGTAAGATAATAGGCGCTAGTTTATTAGGAAAACCTGCTATGGGTGAAAGTGTATTTGGTGAAAATGCTAGTAAAGTTAATCCTAAGGTTGCCGCTTTATATTATGCTGCTGATAGATTATATAATATAGATTCAATAAAAGAATTATTAAATAGTGGTGTAAATGTTATATTAGATAGATATGTTGAAAGTAATATGGGACATCAAGCTGGTAAATTAAAAAGTAAAACTGAGAAAATAGATATGATGAATTGGTTAGAAAAACTTGAGTATGATTTGTTAGAACTTCCTAAACCTGATTTAGTTATATTTTTATTTATGCCATATCAATATACTATTGAGTTAAGAAATATGCGTGGTGAGGCTCCAGATGAAGTTGAGAAAGATATAGAATATTTACATAATGCAGAAGAAACTTATAGTTTAATGGCAAAAAGATATAATTATGATATAGTTTATTGTGTTAAAGATGATAAGATTAGAACAATAGAAGATATTAGTGATGATGTTTATAATTTAGTTAAGAGTGAGTTATAATATGAAAAATAAAAAAGGATTTACATTAATTGAAATAATTATATCAGTTTTTTTGATAGGAATTATATGTTTAGTATGTATTGTTGCTATTAAAAAAAATAATACAAATAAAAAATTTGAAAAATTCATTGATGATATTAAATTAAGTGCTAATGTTTTTGCTGAAACTAAATTAAGTAATGATAGAAAAAAAATAATAGAAAATGGTGATAGTTTTTATTTACAATTTTCTGAACTTATTGATAATGGTTTACTTGATTATAATATTTATAACCCATATTCAAAGTTAACTATAGATGATAAAAGATATGATTGTTTTAGGTTGTATAAATCTGATGATAATAGTATTGAAATAGAGTATCCTACAAAATTATGTGAAAATAAAACAGAAGAAGAAATTAAAGAAGATATGTCAGATTATAGTATTAGTTTTTGGTATGCAGATTTAAGCATTATTCGTGACTTGGAAGGAAAAGTTGATAATAATTCAAGTGAAACGGTTAATCCTATATATTATCCATATAATTTTGTTAATATAATTCCTAGTTATTTACCTGAAAGTTTATCTTTTGTTGTTTCTGATAAAAGTGGCAATAAAATTGATGAGTTTGGTATGTTAGATAATATAGAGAAGAATGATTTTTCTTTTCCAAGAAGTTTTACAACTTATGGTGATGGTATTGCCGAGTTTAATGTTGATGGGCCAACTAAACTTTTAGTTAAGTATACAAAAGATGACAAATCAACTAGTTCTACATTTGATATAACTTATAATTTAACAAATCCTACACCAATTTTAATAAGATTTGATGGATTTTATTCAGATAAAATATATTCATATAACGGTTTTCGTGGCTGTTTTGAAGCTTTTGATGGGGTTAATGAAACTTTATATAATAAATTAAATGATTTATATAAAAATAATAATAGCAAAAAAATATTAGAATATTTTACTTCAAAAGGTGTTTATTATATTGATGAAGAAGGTTTACTTAAACTAAATGAAGCTATGGATAAAGGAAAATTGAAATACTCAAATTATAAAATTGAAATAGGTGAAAAAAGTTATTCTTTACCTGGATTGTATGAAAAATTTGCTGGTTTTCTAGAATTAAGTACTACTATTGATGGTCCACTTCATTGTACTACTGTTACTGATGAAAATGGAAATGTTACTAATCGTTGTTATAATGAAGGTGGAGTTAGGGAACTTAATGATGATGAACTTAATAAAGCTTTTGGTAAAATAATGAATGATGCTTCTAATAAATTTAAATATGTAAAATCAGTTATTACTTATTCTGATTCCGATATATTTAGAACGTATGATACTGTAGATATTTCTAAGGAAATAAGGTGTGCAGTTAGTAATGGTAGATCATTTATTAGCGTACTTAGAAGAAATGATTCAAATCCATGTTCAACTCATTTACATGAACATGGAATAGACGATTATGTAATTAAAAATTGTTCTGTAGTATATTAATTATGTTAAAATTTTAATTAGGAGGATTTATGAAATATGTTTTGGTTACTGGTGGTGCTGTTGGATTAGGTCGTGAGATTGTAAAAGTTTTTGCATCTAATAAATATAATGTTATTATTGGTTATTTAAATAGTCATAGTGATGCTGTAAATTTAAAAGAAGAACTAAGTAAATATAATGTAAGTATAGTTGTAAAGAAAATAGACATTACTTGTACAGATGATGTAAAAAGTATTTTTGAACAATATGATATTGATATACTTATAAATAATGCAGCTTTTGCACAAGATAATTATATTGAAGATAAAACGTTTGATGAGTTTATGAAAGTTGTTAAAGTTAATTTAGGTGGAACTTATTTAATGTGTAAATATGCTAAGGATGTTAAAACTATTATAAATATTAGTAGTAAAGATGGAATAGATACTTATAGTCCTATTAGTTTAGATTATTCAAGTAGTAAGGCTGGTATTATTAATTTAAGTAAAAATTTAAGCTTATATTATAAGAGCAAAAAAATAGTTTGTGTTTGTCCTGGATGGATTAATACAGAAAGTGTAATGAATATGAATCCTAATTATTTAAAAAGTGAAATGGAAAGAATTGGGCAAAAGAAATTATTAGATAAGACTTATGTTGCTAATAGAATATATGATATTATAAATAGTGATATTATTAGTGGAAGTGTGGTTGAAATAGATGAGTAATGTAGAAATAATTAATTTAGTAAATGAATGTGAAAAAAAATTAGCAAATGTTTTTAAGGAAATTGATAAAATAGAAGAAATGAATACTTTTAAGATTATGGATGCATTTAGAAAAAATAGTGTAGGTGAAATTCATTTTAATATGACTACTGGTTATGGTTATGGAGATGTTGGTAGAGATATTATTGAAAAAGTGTATTCTGATATATTTCATACTGAGGCTAGTTTAGTTAGAAATCAATTTATTAGTGGATCACATGCTTTGTGTGTTGCTTTATTTGCTTGTTTAAGACCAAATGATTTTATGCTTAGTATAACTGGTACTCCATATGATACTTTACATGAAGTTATTGGTATAAAGGAAAATAGCAGTAGTTTAATTAGTTATGGAGTTAATTATGAACAAATTGATTTAATTAATGATGATTTTGATTATGAGAGAATAGAAAATGCTTTAAAACAAAAGAAATATAAGTTAATTCATATACAGAGAAGTAAGGGTTATAGTACAAGAAAAAGTTTAATTATTGACAAGGTTAAAAAGGTTATAGAATTAATTAGAAGTATTGATAAAGAAGTTATAATTATGGTTGATAATTGTTATTGTGAATTAGTTAATACTTTAGAACCTAGTGATGTTGGTGCTGATTTAGTAGTTGGTTCTTTAATTAAAAATTTGGGTGCTGGTATTGCAAATAATGGTGCTTATATTGTTGGTAAGAAGAAATATATAGAACTTTGTGGTGAAAGACTTACTTTACCTGGAGAGGGAATGGATGTTGGACCTAGTTTGGGTGCTAACAAAAGTTTTTTAAAGGGTTTAACTTTGGCACCAAGTGTTGTTTCAAGTAGTTTAAAAGTTGCTGTACTTACTAGTAAAGTAATGGATGAATTAGGTGTTTTAACAGAACCAAAATATGATAGTGAAAGAGCAGATATTGTTCAAAGTATTATTTTTAATGATAAAGATAAATTAATTAAGTATGTACAAGGTATACAAAATGGAAGTTTTATTGATTCTAATGTTTTACCAATTCCAGTTAAGACACCTGGTTATGATGATGAAGTTATAATGGCTAGTGGTGCGTTTACTCAAGGTTCAAGTATAGAAATGAGTTGTGATGGACCTATTAGAAGTCCTTATATTGCGTATCAACAAGGTGGAGTTACTTATTATTCTGGCAAATATACATTAATTAGTGTTCTAGATTATTACTATAACAAATAAAAGTTTGAGTCGAATAAATTCTAAAAAACGAAAGTTTTTCGAGTGTGGACCGAAAAACTTTTTAGATATATTATTTTAATTTTTAAGATGTGAAAGAAATATATAAAAAAACTTGCATAAATAGTAATTTATGTGTATAATATCAAATGTAAAAGTTATTACTGAGTTTTGATTTACTCCAAATTATTACTTAGTTTTAACGG
>CAKOJI010000039.1 GCA_934089255.1 uncultured Bacilli bacterium
CGAAAAAATTTGTATTTCCTTTTTTTTCTTTCACTTTTTTATAAAAAAGTATAAAAAAAGAAGAAATTAATCTTCAATTTTTAAATTTAAGTCTTTTTTTATTTGTATCATTATGTGCCCTATATTACCTTCACCAGCAAATTTATTATAATCAAAAAAGTTTTCTTTCATATCTATCCATTTTAATTTATTTACTTCTTCAATTAAATTAACTTCATTTTTTAAAACTCCATAATATATTTCTAATTCAATATCTGCTTTATAATAAAATATATCCATTAAATGTACTATATCAATATCTTTTTTTGCTATATTAGTTTCTTCTTTAAGTTCTCTATATGCTTCTTCTACACTATTATCTTTTTCTATTTTGCCACCAACAAAATTATATAAATTTTTATATGGTTCTTTCTTTCTCTTACACATTAATGTTTTTGTTAAATCTTTATTAAATACAGCGATTACGTTCATTCTTTTCATTATTTTCTCTTATATAAAGTATGTTTATAATTTAAGCCATTGTAATTATTTTCTTTTATTATAAATTCATTCCACTCTTTTTTATTAAAAGTGGGAAAATATGCATCTGCAAGTTTATCTTCAGCATCTATTTCTGTTAAAATCATTTTATCGCTATAATTAATAAATTCTTTATATACACTAGCTCCACCAATTATAAAAACATCTTCATTAATGTTTTTTGCGTATTTTAAAACACTTTCTTTGTCGCTAAATTTGATAACTCCATCTGGAAAAGTTATATTTTTATGAGTTAAAACTATATGTTTTCTTTTTACTAACAATTTTGGTAAAGAAATAAAAGTATTATATCCCATAACAATTGTATGATTAATCGTAGTTTCTTTAAAAAACTTTAAATCATCTGGTATATACCATATTAGTTTATTATTCTTACCTAATTCTCCGTTTTTGCCTATAGCACCTATTAAAATTAAATTATCCATTATTGTGCCACCTTCATTTTTATACTTGGTAAGCTAGAGTATTTTAATACTTTTATGTCTTCGTTATCTTTTTTATTATCATATTCATAAAAATTATCTTTATCTTTTATAAATAATATAGGTTCTTCTCTTTTTATTAAATGTTCAAAACACATTGTATCTTCGTTTATTTCATTTAATATATTATCGTAATCACTTTTTATACTTGGATTATTTTTGATTTTATTATCTAAATATTCTTTTCTTGATAGTAGTTCTTTATAAAAATTATTTATTTCTTCATCACTGTTATGTTTTATAAATTTTTCAAATTTATTTAATCTTTCATATCTAGAAAGTTCAAGTTTTATTCCTTCTAATTGATTAATATATATATGACAATCAGTTATATTAAAAGCAATTTCTCCTATTTCAAATTTATTAAGTTTTGCAAGAAGTGATAACAATATAGAATATTGTGTAACGTTGAATGGATTGCCTAAAGGCATATCATTACTTCTTATACTTACGTTACTATTTAGTTTTCCTTTATGTAATTTATAACTACTTGTCCATACGCAAGGCTCTAAAACTCCTTTTTTTAGAAATTCATTTTGTCTTAGAGAGACTACCATTCTTCTGTTTCTTGGATCATTTTTTAATGTTTCTAAAACTCTATCAAATTCTTTTGTTTTATTTAGAACATAGCCATATGCTTCACCTATAGTATTAGCATACTCTTTTCCATAATAAATTGCATTTTTTATTGATTTATCATTATATAAACTTTTAGCAGTCATAGTTTTATCTTTGCCATCTATGTCTTTAACTATTACTTCTTTTTCATCATTATAGTTTTTATTTGGATCATATATTCTATATATTCCATCTTCATCTATTTTCCATTCATCCCATATATGATTATTTCTTTCTTGTAACCATTTTACATCATTAGATTGTGCTTGATATATCCATAAAAGTTCTGTAATTGTGTTTTTAATAGCAAGTTTTTTTGTTTCTAACATTGGAAATTCTTTACCTACATCTAATTTAAAATATACATTAGGTATAGAAAGTGTTTCTATTCCGGTTCTATTGGGACATAATTCTCCATTTTCTATTATTTCTTTTAATGTTTCACAATATATTTTATCCCAGTTTGTAACTCTAGCAGTGTTCCTATTTATTTCATAATTTTTACCATCTATTATCATTTTTACACCATCCTTTAAAGTATATTTTAACACATAATGATAATTAATAATATTAATTGTGTAAAGTTTATGATAAAATATTGCTAGGTGATAGAATGGAAAATTGTGTATTTTGTAAAATAATTAATAATGAAATTGAATCAAGAAGGGTTTATGAAGATGATAAAGTAATAGTAATAATGGATAATAATCCTGATGAAAACGGACATATGTTGGTAATACCTAAAAAACATTTTACTGATTTTACAGAACTTGATGATGATACTTTGGTTCATATACATAATGTTGCAAAAAAAATAAAAGATTTAATATATGATAAATTAAATGCTGATGGTGTAAGATTAGTAAATAATTATGGTTTGTATCAAGCAGTTAAACATTATCATTTACATATAATACCTGCTTATAAAGTTAGACCTAAAAAAGAGAATATAGATGTTATATTTAATAAATTAAAATAAAAGACCAAGTTTCTTGATCTTTTTTATATTTCCATTAATTCTTTTTCTTTAGAATTTAATATTTCATCAATTTTTTTATTGTATTTATTTATTAATTCTTGAACATCTTCTGTAAATCTATCTTTTTCATCTTCTGTAAATTCACTATTTTTTATTTGTGTATTAGCATCTTGTCTAATATTTCTAAGAGCAATTTTTCCTTCTTCTGCCATAGCTTTTGCTTGCTTAACATAATCTCGTCTAGTTTCTTCTGTTAAAGCAGGAACTGTTAATATAATAGTTTCTCCATTATTTGTAGGATTAATTCCTAAATTAGCTTCATTTATTGCTTTTTCCATAGCTTTTAAATTACCTCTATCAAAAGGTTTAACAAATAATTGTTTTCCATCGTGAACTGTTATATTTGCTAATGTATTTATAGGGCTTAATACACCATATGCTTCTACGTTTATTCCATTAAGCATACCTGGGTTAGCTCTACCAGCTCTAATAGTTGTTAACCTTTCACTTAAATTGTCTATTGATGAAATCATTTTTAATTCTGCGTTTTCTAAAATATCCATATTATCTCCCTCATTAAATATTATATAAATTTTTTTATTTCTTTACAAGTACAATATATAATATTACAACTATAGTCATTATTATAGCACAAATAATTAAAGTAATATCTACAAAGCCTGTACTATTATTTTCTAATGTTAAATTTTTACTATCTTTTTTTTCTTTTTCATTAGCAAGTTCTAAATCATTTTTATTTTTTATGTCATCTAATACATCGTTATTTAGATAATTATTATATTCTTCATAATCATTATAATTTTTTAAAGAATCAGAAAATTCTGTATATATTTTGTATAAATTTCCACTTATGTTTTCTTTATTATTTAAACATAGTAAGAAAAATTTATTAATTAGTTGTCCTTCTTCTAAAGATAATGATTCTTTTTTACCCATTTTGTATATAATATAATTTAATAAATTAATATAATATTCATTATCTAATTCTGATAAAGTTTTTATTTCAGGTAATTTATTATTTTCTTCTTTATTTTGTCTATCGTATGAAAATTTATTTTCATTATTATTTTCTTTTTCCTTATTACTAATGTTGTTTTGTGCTAAAGTATTTCCTGAAGCATCTAGGAAAAGCATTTTTAAATCACTATCAAATTTTATTATTTTATCTTTTATATAATATAGTCTTTCTCCTTTAGAATTTAGGCTATAGTTTAATTCTTCATTTTCTAAATCATTATTAACAATATATTTATTAAGTTCTATTCTTTCTTTTAAAACTTGATTTATATTATTTAGAAAAGCTTGTTTTATTTCATTATCATAAATATTATCTATTTCTTTTTTTAATGTTTCTTTTTCTAAATTAGTTTTATAATCCATTTTTGTTTTTGGTAACTCTTTTAAAAATGGTTTTAGTTTTTCTATTATTTCACTTTTAGTCATATTTTCTATGTTACCTAGAATAGTTCTTATCATATCTAGGTTTTCTATTTCATAAATTATATTATTTCCGTTCTCATTAAGTTTTAAATAATACATATCATTTCTAAAGCCGTATATGTCTTTTTCATTTTCTTCTTCTTTTGTTTCTATTATACTAAAATCGTTCATAGCATAATTTGTTTTTTTAGCATTATTTAAAATATCGTTTAAATCATTTTTCTTTAACTCATTTATTCTTTTTAAAATAGCATTTTTAATTTCTTCAATTTCTTTAGAATTTATTCCTAAATGATTAATATTGTTAAGAGTGTTTTCTAATTCTTTTAAATCGTTGCTATTTAAATAATGTTTTATAAATATATCTTTATTTTTTCTAATTGTTTCTGAATTGTTCATACTTCACCTACTTAAAAAGTAATACTAATAATGTAATTAATGTTCCTACTAATGAAAATTCTAATATTATTGTAGTTAAAACAAAACCAGATACTTTTAAATCTTCATCATTTATATTGTGTCCGTTAATATTATATGGAGTTTTACTTAGTACTTGAGTTCTACTTAGATAATTATCTTCTTTATAATCCATTGCACTATTATCACTTTTATTTAATAAAGTATCTTTTCTATCATAAATATTTTTTATTTTACTAATATATTCATTATCTAATTTTATATCAGTATTATATACTTTATTTTCAAATAACATTTTTGTTTTATTAAATAAATTTTGAATATTTAAATTATTTTGTAATCCGTTTTCTTCATTAGATATAGAAAAGTTTAAAAAACTTATAAATAGATTTTTTAATTCATTATCAATATTAGAATTAAATATATGTCCGTTAAAATATTTTTCTAATGTTTTTATATTTTGATTAAAGAAATTTAATGTTGCTTCATAATCGTTATTTAAATTTTTAAATGCTTCATATAATTTTAATTTTTGATTTATAATACTAATTAAGTCTATTACTTCTGTATGGCTGATCTTTGTTTGTGCTTCTAAAGCATTTTTGTAACTTATTAAATTATTAGTGTTTAAATTATACATAATAAAATTAATAATTTCATTTTTATTAGTTATTTTTGTTTTAGTTTCATCTCTTTTAATTTTTGGTATTTCCATATGATCACCCTACTATAAAAATTATAAGATACTATTTAATTTTTATCAAGAAAAAAGTATATATTTTATATACTTAGTGGGTTATTATCTATTTCAATATATACTTCTTTATTTGTTATATATAAGTTATCTATAAAGTTAAGAGCATCATGTAATTTATCATCAAATCTATATTTTATTAGTATTTGAAATCTATATATATCATTTAATTTAAACATTGTTGCTGTGCTTGGCCCTAATACTATTGATGTATTACTAATATGGTTTGTTAAATAAGTTGATATTTTACTCGCGTTTTTGCTTGCTTCTTCATAATTTTTACTACATATTTTTAGTGAAATTAAATAATAGTATGGTGGATATTTTAATTTTTTTCTTATATTCATTTCGTATTTGTAAAAAGATTTATAATCATTATTTTTAATGAATTCGAATAATTTATTATCTGGATTAAATGTTTGAATAATTACATTACTTTCTATTCCACTTCTTCCTGCTCTACCACTAACTTGATTTAAAAGGGAAAATGTTCTTTCGTTACTTCTGAAATCTGGAATATTAAGTGTTTCATCAGCGTTTATAATGCCAACTAAACTAATAAGTGGAAAGTCTAATCCTTTGCTTATCATTTGTGTTCCAACAATAATATCTACTTCTTCATTTTCTATCATTTTTATATATTTTTCGTGACTTCCTTTTCTTATTGTAGTATCTTTATCCATTCTAAGTATTCTTGCAGTAGGGAAAAGCTTTTTTAGTTCTAATTCTATTTTCTCTGTTCCACTTCCAAAACTTCTAATAGCGTCTTCTTTACAATTTGGACATATTGAATTAAATATTTTTGTATAACCACAATAATGACATCTTAGATTATTTGAATTTTTATGATAAGTAAGTGTAATTTCACAATGTGGACATTTATAAGTATAACCACAACTTTGACAACTTACAAAAGTTGAGTATCCCCTCCTATTTAGTAATATCATAACCTGTTCGTGTTTTTTTAAAGTATTTATTATATTTATTTTTAGTTCATCACTAAAGAGCATATTACGTTTTTTCATTTCTTCTCTCATATCTACTAATTTAACAGTAGGAAGTGAAATATTACCTACTCTTTTATCAAGAGTTAATAATTTATATACGTCTTTTTCTCCTCTTGCATATGATTCTAAACTAGGAGTTGCACTACCTAATATTAATGGAGCGTTGTTAAAATTGCATCTCCATTTTGCTATATCAATTGCATTATATCTAGGAGATGTTTCTTGTTTATAAGTAGTACTATGTTCTTCGTCTATAATAATTAATCCTATATTTTTTAGTGGTGCAAATATTGCACTTCTTGTACCTACTACTACATGTACTAAACCATCATTAATTTTAGTATATTCGTCATATTTTTCACCATCAGAAAGTCCGCTATGAAGTATTGCAATATCACTTCCAAATGAGTTATAAAGTCTGTTAACCATTTGTGTTGTTAAACTAATTTCAGGAACTAACATTATTGCTCCTTTATTCATTTTTAATGCTTTTTTAATTAAATCAATATATATTACAGTTTTACCACTACCTGTTACTCCATATAATAAGTGTACTTTATTACTTAATAAATCTACATTATCTATAATATTATTTTGTTCAGGAGTTAAAACGTATTCTTTTTTAGTATTAATATTAGTATTTATCCTAAATTTTCTAACTTTCCTTATTTTTATAATTTCTTCATCAATTAATCCTTTATATGCACTCTTAATATCACTTTTATTAATTGTTTCTCCGTTTAATAATCTTTTTAGTATTTCTATTTTGGCTTTACTTCTTTTATTTTTATCAATGTATTCAAGTACTTTTTCTTTACTTGTATTTAATTCTAAGTACTCATCATATTTATTATAGTTTGAATTAATATTTTTTACTTTTAAACTAGTAGGAAACATAGTTTGATAAGATTTAATTAATGTACAAAAACATTCTTTTGATAAGTATTTACCTAACTCAATAAGTTCATTAGTTAAATGTATTTTAGGATTAATAACTTCTATTATTTCATTTACGTTTTCTAAGTCAGTATTATTTTTTATATTTATAACAATTCCATATATTTGTTTTTTTGCAAATTCTACTTTTACTTTATTACCAACAACAACGTTTATATTAGAGGGAATATGGTATGTAAAAGTTTTATCTAATACTTTAGCACCATATTGAATTAATACTTCTGCATACATCTTACCACTCC
>CAKOJI010000040.1 GCA_934089255.1 uncultured Bacilli bacterium
CGTTATCAGCTTGGAAGGCTGAAGCTCTACCATTAAACTACACCTGCAATTAGTAGGCAATTTAAATTATACCATAGAGAATTTAAATTGCAATACTTTTTTTAAATTTTTTTTTATTTTTGATTAATTTTTTAATAAAGTTAGTGAAACTTTTTGTTTTTCTTTAGATATTTCACTTACATAACATGTTATTATGTCTCCTACTTTAACAATTTCATTTGGATCACTAACAAAATTTTTACTCATTTTTGATATGTGAAGCAATCCATCATCATGTAGTCCAATATCAATAAATGCTCCAAATGAAGCTACATTTCTTACTGTACCAGTAATTTCCATTCCTGGTTTTAAATCATCTATTGTTAAAATATCACTTTTTAATATTGGTGCTTCAACTTCACTACGTGGATCTAGTCCTGGATTTAATAACTCTTTTATAATATCACTTATTGTATAAATATCAGAGTTTAGAGTTTTAACTAATTATTCTTTGTTTGAATTTTTTAATGTGTTTTTAAAATTCTCTTTGTTGATATCTTTTATATCTAGTTTCAATATTTTTAGTAATTCATTTGTTAAATTATAACTTTCGGGATGAATGCCAGTATTGTCTAGTGGATTTGTTCCGTCATTAATTCTTAGAAATCCAATACATTGTTCGTATGCTAAATCATTTAAACCAATACTTTTTATTTCGTCTCTTGTTTTTATTATATGTTTTTCTTTATATTTTATTATTTTATTTATTAAAGTTGTTGTTAAACCAGAAACGTATTTTAAAATACTAGAAGATGCTGTATTGATATTTACACCAACTTCATTAACTGTTTTTGACACTGTAAAATCTAGATTAGTTGATAATTCTTTTTGATTTACATCGTGCTGGTATTCACCTACACCAATACTTTTAGGATCAATTTTTACAAGTTCACTTAAAGGATCTTGGACTCTTCTACCTATACTTACTGCACTTCTTTCTTGAACTTCAAAATCCGGAAATTCTTTTTGAGCAAGTTTACTGGCGCTATATACTGATGCACCTGCTTCGCTTACTATCATATAATATACACCATTTAATTCTTTACAAATGCTCGCTACTAATTCTTCACTTTCACGAGATGCTGTTCCATTTCCTATTGCAATTAAATTTAATTTATATTTTGAAATTAATTCTAATATTTTTTTTCTTGCACCTATCTTATCATTTTTTGGTTCATGTGGATAAATTACATCTATATGAAGAACGTTTCCTTGTTCGTCAAGACAGGCTAGTTTACAACCAGTTCTAAAAGCTGGATCGAAACCTAAAACTCTATATCCTTTAAGTGGTCTAGTCATAAGTAGATTTTCTAAATTTATTTTAAATATATCTATTGCTTTTTCATCTGCAAATTCTGTTATTTCAGAACGTATTTCTCTTTCAACACTAGGTAAAATTAGTCTTTTTAACGAATCTTTTATCGAATTAATTACTATATCTACTACAAATGATTTATCGTTTTTTATTATTTTTGATTCTAAATATTTAGTTATTTCTTCTAAATCATAATCAAGTGATACAGATAGTATTCCTTCTTTTTCTCCTCTATTTATTGCTAACGTTCTATAACTTTTCATATATTTTATTCTATCTTTAAAGTCATAATATACTTCATATGTTTTTGTATCATCTGTAGCATTCTTTTTTATTTTGCTAGTAATCATACCTGTATTATATATTTTATTTCTTATATATTTTCTATAATAAGCATTATCACTTATCCATTCTGCTATTATATAACCTGCATTAGTTGTTGCTACATTAGTTTCCATATTGAATGGCTTACATAATGACTCAATATCTCCATTAGTTGGAAAAGACATTATTTTTTTTGCAAGAGGTTCAAGACCCATTTTTATGGCTTCTGTTGCTTTAGTTTTTTTCTTTTCTTTAAATGGTCTATACAAATCTTCTACTTCAGTTAATTTTTCGCATTTTAAAATATTATTTTTTAATTCATCTGTTAGAAGTCCTTTTTCATCTATAAGTCTTATAACAGTTTCTTTTCTTTCTAATAAGTTATTGTAATAAGTATATTCTTTTTCTATTTCATTTATTTGATTTTCATCTAAAGCACCTGTTGCTTCTTTTCTATATCTTGCTATAAATGGTATAGTTGCTCCTTCATTTAATAATTTTAATACTGCTTCGATTTGTTTTTTTGTTACATTTAATTTTTTTACTAATTCATCTATTACTAATTCGTTCATTTTATCCATCCTTCTAGATATATATTATATAAAATTTTGTTAAGTATTTCTAGTATTATTGTAAATAAGATGTTATTATATTTTTTGGTGATATTTATGTTTTTAAATACATTAGATAATAAGAGATATTATACTTTAAATTGTTTTTATAAGAAAAAATTTAATTCTAAAGTATGTAAAATTAGTTTGAATGCAAATTTTAGTTGTCCTAATAAAGATGGTAAAGTTGGAATAGGAGGTTGTATTTTTTGTAGTAAACTTGGCAGTGGGGACTTTGCTGGTGATGTTAAATTAGATTTAGTTAGTCAGTTTAATGAAGTTAAGAAAGTTATGCAAAAAAAGTGGCCTGATGCTAAATTTATTGGATATTTTCAAGCAAATACTAATACTTATGCAAGTGTTGATACTTTAAAAAAATATTATGAAACTATACTTGATTTAGAAAATGTAGTTGGTCTTAATATTGCTACAAGACCTGATGCAATTAGTGATGATGTACTTGATTATTTAACTACTCTAAATAAAAAGACTTACTTAACTATTGAATTAGGATTACAATCAATTCATAATAAAACTTTAAAATATATTAATAGAGGACACGATTTAGAATGTTTTTATGAATGTTTTAAAAAATTAAAGAAACGTAATATAAATGTTGTTGTACATATTATAAATGGGTTACCTTATGAAAATAAGGATATGATGATTGATACAGTTAAATATTTAAATGGTATTGGTATAGATGGGATAAAGATTCACATGTTGCACATATTAAAAGATACTAAATTAGAGGAATTGTATAAAAAAGAAAAATTTCACGTACTCACTAAAGAAGAATATATTGATATTGTTGTTAGTCAATTAGAATATTTAAATCCAAATATTGTGATCCATAGGATAACTGGTGACCCTAGTGTTGATGATTTAATTGAGCCAAAGTGGCTTGTGAAAAAGTTTTGTGTTTTAAATGATATTGATAAAGAAATGGTTAAAAGAAATACATACCAAGGAAAAAGACTATAAAAATTTATAGCCTTTTTATTAATTCTTCTTTTGTTATTTTATATTTTTTTTCAAAGTCTTTGTTTTTTTTATATAACTCATTTGGTGCAAAACTATTTATTTCGGTTAAGTAGTTGTATCTTGCATTAGTTGTATCTTTACTAGGAATTAAAATATTTGAATCTTTTACAATAAGATATTTTAAATTTATTGAATCTAGATATTCTACTTTTGCTTTTATATTTTCTATACTATATCCAAATAATTGTGGTGTTTTTTTTAAAATGTTAATTGTTTCTTCTTTGCTAAATCCTAAATTCATTATGTCTATTATTTTTGAATATATGTTATCTATGCTATAACCAAATATACTTGGTAGTATTAATGACATTTGTTTTATATCTTCCTTAGTAAATCCAATTTTTATATAAGTCTTGATTTTATTATCTATGTTATTTGGTTCAAGATCTAATAATTGTGGAAATTTTGTTAACAGTTTAAAGAATTCGGATTCAGTATATCCTAAATGAATAAAGTTTGTTTTCTTTTTTTCTATCATTTCTAATTTATAATTGATAATGTTAGAATTTGTTTTAATCATTTTTAATACAGCTTTTAAATCTATGTATTCACTATAATATTTTATTGTTTTCAAAATATTTTGTTTATCTCTTAAAAGTAAGTTGGTGTTTCTTTCCATCATAAAAATTATATCTTTTTCAGTATAACCTAATTCTTTAAAAAAATTTATTTTTTCGTCTAAAGTTTCTGTTTTGTAACCTAAAATTTTCGGAAAATTTGTAATCAATTTTAGTATGTTGCTTTTACTCATATTATGTTTTAGCAAATAATTTATTAATTCTTCAATTTTTATATTTGTAACACCATATATTCTAGGATATTTTTTTATTATTTTATCTATTTGTGACTTAGTAAATCCTATTTCTTCTAATTCATTTATTTTTCTTACATATGATTTATTGTTGTATGATATTATTGATGGGTTATTAATAAAAGATTTTTTTATCTCGTTTTCATTATATCCTAGTTTGTTCAAATAATTTAATTTTGATATTATTGTTTCTAGACTAAATGTATAAAGGTTAGGAAAGTAAGTAGTCATTTTTATTATTTTTTCTTTTGGGATATTCATTTTTTCTAAGAAGGTATTTGTTTCTTTTATTTTATCTAATTTTTTACTTTTTTTAATATTTTCACTATTTAATATTTTGTCTATTTCAGAATCATCATAGCCATATTCTTTTAAATAATCTTTTATCATAATTCTCCTTAATTTGTATCAGATAAATCTACATTTTCTGCATCTAACATATCTTTAAAATCTACTTTAAATTTTTCTATATCTTTTTTAAGTGCATCTGGATATATATTATTAGCATTAACTATTGCCTTATATATATGTTTCATTTTTACTTCTTTTGCATTTTCGAAAACTGCGTAACTAAAAGCACTTGATATTATTGTTAAGCATATGTCTGGATATCTATTAGATATTTCATATATTCTTTTGTATTCACTGGTCATATTTACTATAAATTTAAATATTCTTTCTTTTTGGAAATCTGTATAATTTAGTTTTACTCCTAAAAGTTTTTCAAATTTTGGGTATGTTCCCATTAATATTTTTACTACTGTTTCTCCATCAGCTTCTTCGATGTCAATTTTTATAAATCTTCTTAAAAATGCTCTATCTCTTAAAATATATGCTTCGTATTCTTCAGTAGTTGTCGCTCCTATCATTTTAATTGTTCCTCTATCTAATGCTGGTTTTAGCATATTAGCAAAATCTATATTGTTATTGCTAGTTGCTTTATTAACTAATAAATGTACTTCATCTATGAATAATATTGTGTTTTTAGATTGTTTTAATTCTTGTATTAATAGTTCTAATCTATTTTCTGATTCTGTACCGCTAACGCTATTACCTAGTAATGAAGTTATATTTATTTTTATAATTTTCCAATCTTTTAGTGCGTTAGGAACTTCTCCATGTTGGATTTTATATGCTAAACCTTCTACTAATGCAGTTTTACCTATTCCTGGTTTACCAATTAATAATGCACCTTTATCAGGTGTTATTAAAGTTAAAATCATTTTGTTTATTTCTTCTTCTCTACCTATTGCTGGGTTAGTAATGTAAGTTTTATTAGTTAAATCTTCTCCATAATTTTTTATTATGCTGAATCCCGTATATTCATTTGTATTTTTATTGTCATCAATAACTAATTCTTCTATATTTTCTTTATTGTTATTTATATCTAAAACTTCTAAATTTTCATTATTCATAAAAAAGTCACTTCCTGTATATGATTATAACATAAAAGATATTTTGATTAAATAGAAAGTGATTAATATGATAATAGAACTTTTAGGTTTTGTATTTGCAATTGTGGTTGGAACTGTTGGACATTTTTTATATGAAAAGAGTAATTATAATAAAGTAATTGGTTTTTTATTTTCTAAAAATGAAAGTACTTGGGAACATATGAAATTGGGAATTACTCCTATAATATTGTGGACAATTGTTGAGTTATTCACATATAATTTTAATAATCTTTTTTTTGCAAAATTTGTTAGTATTATTGCTTTTTCACTGTCATTGTATATTTTGTATTACGGATATAAGAAAATAGTAAAAAGAAACATATTGTTTTTAGATATTTTAGTTTTTTATATTAGTTTATTTTTAGCAACTGTAGTTTCTATTAATATTTTAATGAATATGGGCTATGGAGTTTTGTTAAATTTTTTAGGGTTTGTTGGAATTATATTTATTTTGTATTTATATAAAAAATTCTCTAAAGATAATTTCGATTTATCTATCTTTAAAGAATAATTATTTTGTTCCGCCTAATACTTCGTAACAATCATGAGTAACAAAGAAGGCATTTGGATCAATATCCAATATTAAATTTTTAAATTTATAATATTCTCTACTTGTTACAACGCACATAATAGTTTTTCTTTTTCTTTTGTCTGTTCCTCCGTTTGCAGTTAGTAAACTGTAGCCTATATTAAATTCTTTTCCTATAAAATTTTCTATATATTCAATATGTTTTGTTTTAATTATACATAATTTTGAATCACTATTTCCTAGTATTATAAAATCTACTATGCTATTACTTATTAAGACTGCAACTACTGCATATATTGTTTTTGGTATACCAAATACGAATGAAGCAGTAAATAGTATAATTAAATTTATATAATTTCCAGCTTGTCCTACTGATGTTTTTGCATATTTACAAATTATTTGATTAATCATATCAGCTCCGCCTGTTGAGTATCCTACTTTATAAATGATACCCAGAGGAAGACTATATGTAATGGATGCTATTATACAAGTGAATAAGTAACTGTTGAATGTTATATTGATATTTCTAGTAATTGGTTCTGTTAGTGCAACTAATATTGGAAATGTTAGAGCACAAAGTAAATTTCTTTTAGTTTCTTTTTTACCTAATATGAAAAATGTTATTATTAATAAAATTGTTGTTGCTAATATTAGGAAATGGCTTGTTTTTATATTAAATGCATCTTTCATAACTATTGCAAGTCCACTCATTCCACCTATTACTAAATTGTTTTTCACAAAAAATGTATTGTATGATAATGCAACTAATGTACAACAAAAATAATATATAATTAATCTTGTAATTTTATTCTTTTTTTCTACTTTTTTTAATATGTGATTAGTTTTAAAAATATCTAATATACTCATATTATCACCTATTATAAGTTTAATGTATTATCATTTTTTTTGCAAGAAAAAAACTCACTAATCTGAGTGAGTTCTTTATTATTCGATAATTTCTGATACAGTACCAGCACCAACAGTACGTCCACCTTCACGAATTGAGAATTTAGTACCGTTTTCAAGAGCTACTGTAGTGATTAATTCAACAGTCATATCAACGTTATCACCTGGCATAACCATTTCAACACCTGCAGGTAATTCAACAACACCTGTAACGTCAGTAGTTCTGAAATAGAATTGAGGTCTGTAGTTTGAGAAGAATGGAGTATGACGTCCGCCTTCTTCTTTACTTAATACATAAACTGTAGCTTTGAATTTATGATGTGGAGTAACGCTTCCTGGTTTACATAAAACTTGTCCACGTTCAACTTGATCACGAGAAATACCACGTAATAATACACC
>CAKOJI010000041.1 GCA_934089255.1 uncultured Bacilli bacterium
TCACTCATTTCTATTATATATTTCCAATATTTTTTAGGCATAAAATTCATTCTACATCTATCATTTTTTCTTTCTTTAATACCAATAGTTTTATAAAAAGTAGTCCATAAATTTTCTATAGCTAATTCATTATTACTATATTTTAATTCATCAAACTTTATATTATCTTTATTAGTTATTAATACGTTTTTCTTATCATAAATACTTATTAAATTACGTTTATTATCAACAATAACAAAGTATTCATTTTTAAGCCTCTTTTTAAAATGGTTAGTAAGTAAACCAATACAATTATTAGTAGGTTCTATCTCAGCATATAATACTTTATTATTTAATTCTTTAAATCTAACAAAACCTTTTAATTTATGTGCTTCATATCCTACATATTTATTTATTCTTAATGCTTCATTAACACATTTTAAATTTCTCATATACATAGTATTCTCTTTATATTTTAAACTATTTAAATAATAATAATATATTATTAATTCTTTGTTATTATCAATAGATAAAAATACTTTATATATAATATTAAAATTATTAATACCAATAGTCTTAATAGAATAACTAATTATATCTTTATTATCAGTTAAATCTAACTTTATAACATTATCAAATAGAGTAGGATTATAAGTTTCATCCTTTATATTATATGGTTTTATATTATGTTCTATAAGAATATTAATTAGTTTTAAAAGTTCATAAAAATTATTATAAATATATATATTATTCATTAAACAAACTTAATTGAGTAATATTTGGTTTAATTATTTCTTTATCTTCTAAAACTAAATTAGATTCTATAAATTCTTTTTTAAATAAACTTTTATCTATAAAATATTTACCATTACATGTAATAAAGTATTTTGCTCTTTTCATAACAACTCCCATATTTTTTAAATCTTTAAACTCTATTTTAAAATGTCTTCTAGATGATATTATTCTCTTAGCAGATTTAACTCCAATTCCAGGTATTTTTAGTAAATCATAGTATGATGATGTATTTATTTCTTTTGGAAATAAGTCTATGTGACTTAACGCCCAACTCGCTTTAGGATCAACTAATATATTAAAATTTTTATGTTCATTGTCTAATAAAGTATTAGTAGTAAATCCATAAAATCTTAAAAGCCAGTCTGCTTGATATAATCTATGTTCTCTTTTTAGAGGTGGTAAAGTAAGGGTAGGGAGCATTTTATCTTTATTTACTGGTATATATGCCGAATAAAATACTCTTTTTAAATTATGACTTTTATACAAATTTTCAGATTTCGTCATTATTTCATAATCAGTTTCTTGTGTTGCACCAATTATCATTTGAGTACTTTGTCCTGCAGGAACAAATTTTCTACTTTTATTTGTTTTTATAAGGTTCATAATATTTTCTATTTTATTTCCATTTTTATTAGGTGCTAAAAGTTTTAAAGAATCATTGCTAGGAAGTTCTATATTAGAACTCATTCTATCTACTAATAATCCTAATTTTTTTATTAAATAATCACTAGCACCTGGTATTGCTTTAGCATGAATATATCCAGAAAAATGATATTTATTTCTAAGCATACTTATTGTTTTTATTAGTAATTCCATTGTATAATCAGGACTTTTTATTATTCCACTAGATAAAAATAATCCTTCAATATAATTTCTTCTATAAAAATTAATAGTAATACTACATATTTCTTCTGGAGTAAACGTAGCTCTTTTAACATTATTAGATTTTCTATTAATACAATACTTACAATCAAATATACAAGAATTAGACATTAATATTTTTAAAAGAGAAATACATCTACCATCACTAGAAAAAGAATGACATATTCCACCAATATTTGCATTGCCAATACCATTATCATTTTTTCTATTACTACCACTAGAAGAACAAGATGCATCATACTTAGCACTATCAGCTAATATAGTCAGTTTTTCTTTTATATCCATTAATATCACCAAATACATTATATAACAAATATTTGTTTGTGTAAACATTTGTTTGTAAAAAGTAACGCTTTACTTTTTAATTGCTTTATTATAATATAGTTTGAAAAGAGAAAATATATCACTGATAAAGTAATGGAAAGCAAGGGTTTTATGAATATAGATTTAAAATTAATTAAAAAATATTACGGGGAAGATATGATGCATTTTGCAAGAGATAATTTTTCTACCATATTAGATAATCCAGGTAAATTATCAAAGATATTTTTAGATAATTTTGCTTGTAGTAAATACTTATATGAAAATTTAAATAGTGTTGATGAATTAACTGGATTTAAAAATTTTATATATAATATTTATAATAATAATGAATATACTACAAAATTAAAAACTGATAAAACTCCAAGTGAATTACTAAGTATAGCGGGTTATAATTTGTATGAATGTAAAAATGAAGCTGATATTCAATCATTTAAAAAATATTATGCTAAAGGTGAAGAGTTGTGTACTTTTAAGGGTAAAAGATTAGACAGATGCTATGTATTTTTTGCTGTTAAGAAAAATGTGGATAAGATAAGAAGGAAAGACTTTAAAAATCCAAAAAGGGAAGATGAATATGGTACTAGTGTTATAAGTATACAGTTTTCTAAAGACAATACTCATTCATTATCTATAAAAAATAGATATAATCATACTGTTAAAGATTGTGATTCAACTTTTAAAAATAATTTAGATAATATAATATCTGGATTAACATATAGTTTTGAAAAATATTACGGTATGAAACAGGAATATATTAATAAAGAAGATTTTGCTGGATTTGTTCGTGCAAATGATGGTAAATACTATAAATTTAATAGTGAAAAAAATGGTATTCATTTTTGTCAAGATAATGTGTTAGTAGAGTATGGTACGCCTAAAAAATTAGATAAAGAAAAATATATAATATTAGATACGAATGTATTAGATTTACAAAATAAAACGTTTATTAATTTTAATTATGATGATGATTGTTTTAAAGATACTATAGGAAATATAATAAAAATAAAAATAGAAAAACAAAGTAATGGTAATAAATTAATAATTATAAAAACGGATAAAGAAGATGTTATTATAGAAATTAATAAATATGGTGAAATAATAGGATACATTAATAATAATATAGAAGAAATTGGCAATAATTTTATGAGATATAATATTTCTTTACAATATTTAGTTATGGATAATGTTAAAAATATAGGAGATTCATTTTTATTCCATAATGATAATCTAAAAACTTATAAACTTGATAAAGTAGAGAGTATTGGTAATGATTTTATGAGATATTCTAATAGTAAATTAAAAAATCTTAATTTTCCTAAATTAAAAAATATAGGAGATTATTTCTTTCCTTATTTAGATAGTGTAGAAACTATTAATTTACCTGAAATTTTATGTTTATCAGATCACTTTTTATTAAATTCTCGAGCAAATATATCTTATTTTAATATACCCAAATGTAAAATTATAGGAAATAATGTTTTGACTTATGCAAATTTATATTTAAACAATGCTAATTTTGATAGTTTAGAAAGTGTAGGTGATTTATTTCTTTCGTTTTCAAGTTGTGAAAATGATACTTTGAATATGCCAAAAGTTAAATCTATTGGCAATAATGTATTATCATATGAACAGAAGTTAAAATATATTAATCTTCCTAATTTAATATCTCTTGGTAAAAATTTTTTGCATCTTAATACGCAAACAAAAGAATTGAATGTAAATAATTTAATATCTTTAAGTGATAATTGTTTTTCTTGTTATATTATTCAAAATGTTAAAAATTATAAAATGTTAAGTAACAATGAATTAGTTGATGCTATAAAAGTTAAAACATTAAAACGAAATCGTTTAAAAGAATTAAAAAAATTGAAAAAACAAATTATACAAACTCTTTACAAAAAGAAAAAAATATTAAAAAAATAAGATACGTTTTTATTTAGTGTTATGTTATAATTATAAGGTGCTATAGAATTGAGGAAGATATGACAAATAAAAAATGTATAATAGTTTTAATAATAATACTAGGATTCTTATTAAGCATAGATGTAGAATCTATTAATAAAACAAATAATAAACAAAAAAATATTAAAGAAAATGATACTACTTTAAAATATAGTAAATATGATTTTAAAGATTAGTATCTTTTTTATATATTATTATTATTTAAAGAATCTTTTCTTAAATTAATAACTTCATTTTTTAAATCCTCTATCTCTTCTTCTAAACTTTTATTTATACCATTTTTTATACTAGAATTTCTTTTCATATCATGTTTTACAGTTTGATTTTGTGCACCAATAGTAAGTAAAGTTTGTCCAATTTGTTCAAAAAAATTACCTAGAGAATTTTGTTGATTTATAGTTAATCCTTTTGCTATTAATAACCCAATAACCGTAGCTATAATAGTAAATTCATATGCATTTAAAGAATTTAACCATTTAGCAATATCATGAAAATCTTGTTCTATAAAATCATTTATATTTTGATTGTCTTTAAATGCATCCATAAATTACCCCTTATAAAATTATATGTTTATACTTTATATATTTTAAATACTATATTATAATTATAAAAGGTGGTAGTATGACTTATTTAAATTCTATATATAGTGCTTTTTTATTTTTCCCAATTATAGCACTTTTTATTACATTTCCATTTATGATTATTAATTATAACAAATATGGTTCTATATCAAAATTAAGAACACTTATAATATATACGTTTATTTTATATTTATTATGTGCATTCTTCTTAGTAATTTTACCTCTACCAAGTAAAGAATACGTAAGTAAACTAACCATACCTTATTATCAATTAAAACCATTTAATTTCGTATTTGATTTTATAAAAGATAATAAATATTCATTTAATAGTTTATCTAATATCATTAAAATATTAAAACAACCCAGTATATATCAACCATTATTTAATATAGTATTAACTATTCCATTCGGAATATATTTAAGATATTATTATGAATGTAGTTTAAAAAAAACTATCTGTTTATCTTTTATATTATCTTTATTTTTTGAAATAACACAACTTACTGGTATTTATGGAATATATGAAAGAAATTATAGAATGTTTGACGTAGATGATATAATGTTTAATACTTTAGGTGGTTTAGTAGGATATTTTTTATGTACACCATTTTTAAAAATATTACCTACTAGAGATAATATTGATAGTAAATCATTATTATTAAGTGAAAAAGTTACTGGTTTTAGAAGAATAGTTGCATTTATAATTGATATTATCTCAGTTAACTTAATATATGGATTAACTTTAGTAATAATACTTTTAAATACGGAGATTAATTTTAAAAATTATATATTTATTCTACTAATAATACTTTATTTATATTTCGTAATTATACCAATAATATTTAAAGGAAGAACAATAGGTAAAAGAATAGTAAATTTAAAACTTAGTAGTAATATAAAAAAAATATATCCAATTATTATAAGAACAAATTTAATGTATATATATTTCTATTTAGTACCATTATTAAGTATAGTTTTAATTTATGATCAAAATTTATTAGGAATACTATTTATAATTACATATATTATATATTCATTTGCAACATTTATTTTAATTATTACAAGTAATCTACTATGGTATGAAAGACTAACTAAAACTGAAAACATCAACACTATTAAAGTTTGATGTTTTTTATATGAATATATTTTGTAAAAAAATATTGATTATATAAATATTAATGCTATAATAATTAACTATACATAGTAAATATTTTAAAATAAACAAATATTAAAAAATGGGGTTTTGATTAACAGTTGAATACATATAATATTACCCCTTTTATGGAATTAAGAAAGTTTTGCTCAAAGTGTTGACGATGATCATAATTTATGATATGATTTATAGCGATTGGTACTCAGGAAACTTTCGAAGCCCTGAGTCGTTTTTTTGTTAAAGGAAGTGAATTATGAAAGAATATAAGAATTCTAATGAACTACTACATTATATAATATCAAAAGGTGTATCGGTTAATAATAAAGAAGATGCTTTAAACAAAATTAGAACTTATTCTTATTATTCAATCATAAATACTTATAAAAATGTATTTAAAAATACAAATAATGAGTATAAGAAAAATGTATCTTTTGAAGAAATATTTTCTCTGTTTGAATTTGATAAAAATTTAAGAAGTATATTTTTAAAATATTCATTAGAAATTGAAATGATTTTAAAATCATTATTAGCAGAAACAATATCTTCAAGGTATGGTACGCAAGACTATTTAATAAAAGAAAATTTTGATGATACAGTTAATGAAATAATCATTACTGAATCAATTAATATTATTGAAGAAGAAATAAAGAAACAAAATGGAAAACATGAAGCAGTTACACATTATGTTAATGAATATGGTTTTATTCCACCATTTGTATTAACTAAAATTCTAACATTAGGAGAATTAAGCAGATTATACGCTATGTTAAAACAACCGGATAGACAAGATATAAGTAAAAACTTTAAATTATCAGATAAAGTATTAAAACAAATTATTATAAATATGACAATGATTAGAAATATATGTGCTCATAATGATAGGTTATTTTCATTTCATAGTAAATTTAGAATATCATTTAAATATATTGAGAAAAATTATAACGAAAAATCAGTCAATATTTATATGGTAATGAAATGTATGGAATGTTTATTACCTAAAGAAAAGAAAAAAGAATTTGTTAAACTAATTTATAATGAAATAAAGATTTTAGATAGTAAACTTAAATCAATTAAAATAGATAATATTTTAAATATAATGGGTTTTTATAAGAATAATAACTTATAAAAGTTATATACTAATATTGATTGGTACTTATGAAACTTTTGAAGCCATAAGTCGTCAAATCCCTATGAAACATCATAGGGATTTTTTTAAAATAATTAAAGATACATTTAATGATATGTCTTTTTCAAATTGGAAAGACAGAAAAAATGCTTCGCAATTAATAAAATGGAAAATGATTTACTTTTAACTTTATTAAATAAATTAAAATTGATAACATAACAAAAATTATTAGACACGTCCAAATACTAAAAATATATACTTTTAATTTTATTTGTTAAAACTTATTTTGTATGTTAAAATATTTTTGTTAAAGGGAGTGATACTATGCGTAAAACAGTATGTTTAATAGGAAGACCTAACACTGGTAAAAGTACTTTATTTAATAGATTAATAAACGAAAAAAAATCTATTATTGCTGATATGCCAGGAGTTACTAGAGATAGAATATATGGTATAGTAAATTATAAAGATAAAAGTTTTAATTTAATAGATACTGGTGGAATAGA
>CAKOJI010000042.1 GCA_934089255.1 uncultured Bacilli bacterium
GAGTTAGTTGATAGTAGAATACCTTATTCTAGTAAAATAGTTGATATAGATAATACTATAAAAAATAAACCTAGAATATTAATTATGACTAAGTATGATTTATGTGATAAAGTTGAAACTGATAAGTGGATTAAATATTATGAAGAGATAGGATATAGTGTTATTAGGGCTAATCTAAATACTAATGACTCTATAAAAGATATAATAAATTTAACTAATAAGATAATGTTAGACGTAAATAAGAAGAGAATAGATAGTGGTTTAAAAGAAAAACAAATTAAAGCGTTAGTAATTGGTATTCCTAATGTAGGTAAAAGTACTTTAATTAATAAAATGGCTGGTAAAAAAGTTAGTGATGTTGGAAATAGACCTGGTGTTACTAAGAATTTAGTGTGGCTTAAGACTAGTAGTAATATCTTACTTTTAGATACACCTGGAATATTATGGCCTAAATTCGATAATCACGAAGTAGCATTAAATTTGGCTTCTATGACAGCTATTAAACAAGAAATTCTTGATAAAGACGAAATTGCAATTCATATTTTAAAAAAATTAGATAAATATTATAAAGAAATACTAAAAAACAGATATAATATTAATTATCTTGATGAAGATATATGTGTTACGTATGATGCAATAGGTAAAAAAATAGGAGCTATTGTAAGTGGTGGAGAAATAGATTATAATAGAGTTAGTGATTATATATTAAATGATATAAAAAATGAATATATAAAGGGTATTACATTTGATAGAAAAGAGTAATTTTATGATTAAAGAAGATAGAATAAAAGAGATTAGGACTATTTTTATAAATAAATTAAGTTTGTCAAAACTATTGAATCAAGATGAATTTATGGAGTTTTGTATTAAACTTACAAGTTTTTTAAATTATAGTAGGTATTCAAAAATATTGAATTTAAATGATGTTGAAATAAATAAAATATTAGAAAAAAGCATAAATTTTTTTCGGAATTTGGGTCTAACTAAATTAGATTTAATAAACACATTAAGTAATGGCTTTTCATTTTTAGATGCAATTAATGAACCAGATTTTTTAAATAAATATATTTTATTGAGTTTGGCTGAAAATGATAAAAATACTGTAAGAATAGAATTACTTGAAAAAGATCCAAATGTGTTAAGAAAAAGTTTAGAAGAAATTTATGCACGTTATAAATTACTAGAAAGTACTAATAGAGAAATTACAAAGAATGCGTTGATCGGAGAAAATTATTTAAATTTTATTAGTAGGTTTGTGTCAAATAGTTATATAGAATTTCATAATAAGGTTTTATCTGAAAGGATACCTTTAGAAAAGTTAATTAATAAATTTCCTGTGGATTATTCTATTATTCAAAGTCTTAAAAATAGTGAATTAAATAAAAATGTTTCTTTTGATAAATGTATATTAAGCTCTGATGAAAAAAGATTACTTGCTATAAAAAGTTATAAAAAAGTTAATAATTTGAAAGAGCTATCAGCTTTACTTGATATGTCTACTAGTTCATTACAAAGATATTTAAATGAAGATTCTAAGAAATTCGTTTCAGAAAAAGAATATTTAGAAATTAAAAAGTGGTTAATTAATGCTAAACATGAAGGACTTAAGGCAGGTGGAACTACTTCACAAGCATTATACAATTATTTGAAAGATGAAAGTGGCAAATTTGATGGAATTAAAAGATGATTTATTAGTATTTGAAAGAGAATTATATGATAAAGGAATAAAGCTTATTGCTGGTGTAGATGAAGTAGGGCGTGGGCCTCTTTTTGGCCCTGTAGTTGCTGCTGCTGTAATACTAAAAAAAGATTATAATTTAAAAGGGTTAACTGATTCTAAAAAATTAACTGAGAAAAAACGTAATGAGTTTTATGAGATACTAAAAAAAGATGCAGTTGCAATTGGAATAGGAATTATTGATGAAAAAAAGATAGATGAGGTTAATATATATGAAGCAACAAAGTTAGCAATGAAAGAGGCTATAAATAATTTAAAAGTAAAACCAGAACATATATTAATTGATGCTATGCCTTTAGAACTTGATATTCCTACTACAAGTATTATAAAAGGAGATAGTAAAAGTGAATCTATAGCAGCTGCAAGTGTTATTGCAAAAGTTACTAGAGATAGTATGATGTATGAAATGGATAAAAAATATCCTTTGTATGGTTTTGGTAGTCATAAAGGATATCCTACAAAAAAACATATTGAAGCATTAAAAGAATATGGTGTTATTAAGGGATATAGAAGAACGTTTACACCTGTTAAAGATTTAATAAAGGAGAAATAGTATGGGGATTTTTGATAAATTTAAAAAAGTTTTTAAAAAAGAAGAAAAAGAAGATTTAGAACAATATGATAAAGGTTTAGAAAAAACTAGAAAAGAATTTGTAAGTGAACTTAGTTTATTAGGTATAAAATATAAAAAAGTTAGTGATGAATATTTTGATGAATTAGAAAATTTACTTATAAAGGCTGATATAGGTGTTAAGACTGTATTTGAATTTTTAGATAAATTAAAAATTCGTGTAAAAAAAGAAAATATAACTGATACTGAGTTTTTAAAAGAGGTTATTGTTGATGAATTATTTTTGATTTATGTAAATGGAGATAATTTATCTGATAAAATTAAAATGAATGATGATGGTCCAACTGTATTATTATTTGTAGGTGTAAATGGAGTAGGTAAAACTACTACTATAGGTAAACTTGCTAATAAGTATAAAAAAGATGGTAAAAGTGTTATGTTAATAGCTGGTGATACTTTTAGAGCTGGTGCAGTAGAGCAATTAAAAATATGGGCGGAGAGAACTAATTCTTTATTTTTTGGTAAAGAAAATATTGATCCTGCGGGGGTAATATATGAAGGATTAGAAATAGCAAAGAAAGAAAATGTAGATATAGTTTTAATAGATACTGCTGGAAGACTTCAAAATAAAGTTAATCTTATGAATGAACTTGAAAAAATTAATAGAGTTATTGGTAAAATTATACCTGATGCTCCGCAAGAAACATTACTTATAATTGATGCTACTACTGGACAAAATGGTATATTACAAGCAGAGAGTTTTAAATCTATTACTAATATAACTGGTATTATTTTAACTAAATTAGATGGTACTGCTAAAGGTGGTATAGTTCTTGCTATAAAAGAAAATATTGGTATTCCTGTTAAATTTATTGGCTTAGGAGAGGGAATAGATGATTTAAAATCGTTTGATATTGAAGAATATATTTATGGATTATTTAAGGATATGATGTAATGGAAGAAAGAGAAAACTTAATCATATTATATGAATATTATGGTAAACTATTAAAACCTAATCAACAGAAGTATTTTATAGATTATTATTTTGATAATTTGACTATGGAAGAAATTGCTGAAAATAATGATGTAAGTAAGAATTTAATTAGCAAACAGTTAATGCTAATTAAAGATAAATTGTATAATTATGAGAACGTATTAGAATTATATAAGAAGAATAATTTGATTAGAGATATATTATCTAGAGAAGAATATAATAAGATAATTGATTATATATAAAAAAGAGTTCATATTATTGAACTCTTTTAGTTTATTATATTAACAGGAATTTTCTTCTTATTTCCTTTGTATACAACTTCTATTATGTATTTTGTAGGATCTGTTTCATCTATACTTATATTTGCAACACTTGTAATGTCAGTTCCTTTATGAGTTACTGTAACTAGTGTTCCTGTTCTATACATTGTTTTTATTTCTTCTGCTGTCCCTTCATTATTAGTTAAATGTAATTCAACATTAAATGTATTATCATTATCGTTAGGTTCTGTTGTTGGTTTTTTTGTTGTTGTTGTAGTAGGTTTAACAGTTATTTTAATACCATCACTATCACAAACACTATAATTTGTATAAGTTGATTTGACAGTTATTTCTGCTTCATCTAATATAATTCCTGTATAAGTATAATTTGTATCTTTTGTAGTACCTAAGTAAGTACCGTTTAAATATATAGCATATGCAATATCACCAAGAATTGTACTTGTTTCTTCTTTGTATCTGTTTATGTATTTATCTCCCCAATATTTATATACGTTTTTAGAAAATAAATTTGTTATATAATCATTATCATATGAACTAGGAGTACTAATACCTGTCCAAGTTAATACTAACTTATCATTGTTGAATTTATATTTTAAATCACTTGGATCAGTTAATTTTGCAAATCTTTTTGATGTTTCTGTAGGTGTTGTACCTTTTTTAAATAATTCTGTAGAACGAAGGTTACTTGGTGTAGCTTCGCTTGCTAGTTCTAGTGGGTCAGTAAATAATTCTATTTCTGCTGATACAACTGATGTTGGTTTTTCCCATGTAGAACCTGATTTTAATATTTTTGAACCAAGTATTTTACTTAATGCTCTTCTTTGCGAAGAACCTTCACTTTGTGTTAAGTAGTGTTCACTTGTTATTTCATCATATCCGTACCATAATGCAATAGTGTAGTCAGGTGAATATGTCATTTGCCAAGAGTCACCAATTATACTTCCAGTAATTCCTTTTGCTTTTTTAATACTTGAATCTACTGTCGATGTACCAGTTTTACTAGCAACGTCAGTATTACTTACTGTACCTGTTCCAACTGAACCACTTGTAACAGCATATTTTAACATCATATTTATTATGTATGCGGTTGAATCACTCATTGCCTTAGTTTTTTTAGGCTTAACTGTATATGTTTCATTAGAGTTTGTATATTCTATTTTTTTAACACTATATGGTTCTATATAAGTACCGCCTCTTGCAAATGTAGAGTAGGCAGCAGCCATTTGTAATGGATTTACTCCACTAAATCCACCAATACTGTGGGATTCGTTTATGTAACCGTTTTCATATTCAGGTGTTATACCTAAATTAGTAACGAATTCTTTTATTTGTTCTTGACTTAATTGTTGGAATGTATAAAGTGCTGGGATATTTCTACTTTCTGCTAGAGCAACTTTTGCTGTCATAACTCCTTGGTATCCGTTATCCCAGTTTTTAATGCTTCCTCCTCCAGAATATGTGTAAGTATCATCTACAACTGTTGTACCAGTTGACCAATTTAAATATTCAACTGCTGGACCGTAATCGAATAGTGGTTTAGCAGTACTTCCTGGATGTCTTTTTATCATTGTTGCATAGTTATAACTTCTTTCGCTTTTTTTATTTCTACCAGCTCCAATAGCAACTATAGCCCCTTCATTATCAACCACTGCCATTGCTGCTTGAACTGCTTCATTTTTCCATGTATAAGTTTGACCACTATAAATATCTTCTATAACTTGTTGTTTTTCTTGATCTAGAGTAGTATATATTACCATAGACGTCGTTGCTGGATCATTACCAGTTCTCTTTAAGACTTCTTTAACTACTGTATCTACATATCCTTGATATTTATTTACAGTTTTGCTTGCTGAATTTAATGTACTATTTATTGGAATACTCTTTGCTAGATCTTTTTCTTTTTCTGAAATATATCCGTGTCTATACATTAAATTTAATACCATATTACGTCTACTTTCTGCTTTTTCTGGATGTGAATATGGATCGTACGCATCTGGTGCTTGGAATAAACCAGCAATAGTAGCTGCTTCTACTAAAGATAATTCACTAGAACTTTTATTAAAGTATACGTGGCTTGCTTGTTCAACTCCATATGCACCACTACCTAAGTAGTTAGTATTTACATAAAATTCAATAATTTGTTCTTTTGTATATGTTTTTTCAACTTTGAATACTGACATATATATATCAGTAAATTTTCTTATAATACCTCTTATACCACTTCTTGCTTTATCAGAATAAGCATTTTTTACAACTTGCATTGTTAGAGTAGAACCACCACCAGCATCGCTTCTTCCTAAGAGTTGTCCTAATACTGCTTTAGTAAATCTTGCTAAGTCAACACCATTATGTTGATAATATCTTGAATCTTCTGTAGCAACTATTGCATCTATTAGTACTTGAGGTAATTCTTCATAATTAACCAATTCTCTGTTTTCTGTACCAAGCCTTGCAAATTCGTTACCATCTTTATCTAATAGCACACTTGATTCTTTACTATAAAGATTAGAAGTATCAAATTTAGGCGACTTTATAATAATATAAAGGGTAAATGTTATACCTATTGTTAAACAAAATATTAAGAATAACATAAATAATATTAATATTTTTTGTCCTAAATTTCCTTTTTTATATTTTAATTTTAATTTATCTGCTTCAAACTTTGCTACTTTAGCATTATTTCTTATTTTAGCTTTAGTTCTTTCTTTGCCTTTATATTTATATACGTTAGTTAGATCTAATTCTTTATTTTCTAAATCTTCTATTTCTTTTTCAACTTTCTTTTTTTTAGAAATTTTAATTTTATTTTTATTATCTCCATTATAAGTAGTTTTTTTCATTATTTATCCTCCTTAAAATAAATATTATCTATTACTTTAATATAATCAAGTGCAGGTCTTATACCTTCGTTTATTAATACAC
>CAKOJI010000043.1 GCA_934089255.1 uncultured Bacilli bacterium
TTATACAGTCTTAAATTCATCTTTTTTATGAATAGAAAATTTATTTATTTTGTGTTGATTTGCGAATTAAAATGTACCAAATAATTGCGAATTATTATGTACAAATAATTAATCAACATTGAGTATCACTACCCTAATAAAAATATATCAAAAAAAGTACTCAATATCAAGTACTTTTATAGATATTTTTTTAATACTTTTAAGATACCTACATAAGGTAAAGTAACACAAGTTTTTCTATTTTGTTGCTTATATATTTCAGTAAATGCTATACCTTCATTTAACTCATCTTCGTTATAATCTAATTCATTTACCATATTCATAAAATTTTCTATATACTTTATAGCATCACTTACTGATTTATTAATAATATTTTTTAACATAATTGAAGTACTAGCTGTTGATATTGCACAAGCATCACCATTAAATCTAATATCTCTTATTATATTGTCTTTTATATCTACATATAAATCTATATTATCTATACAAGACTCATTATTTGAATTACTTTTCTCATAATTTAAATCATCACTACCATCTTTATTAAATGGATGCTCAAAGTTTTCTAATATTATTTCTCTTTTAAATTCATTATCCATTACCATTATATCATTTCTCTCTTAATTTTTTCTTTATCACTTAATAGTTCTACTAATTTATCTATTTCATCATATGTATTATAAAAATATAAACTTACTCTAAGTGAATTTTTTACACCTGTTTCATTTTTTAATATTTTAGCACAATGATTTCCTGCTCTAACACATATATTATATTTATTTAAATAAAACGCTACATCTTGACTAAATATACCATCTATATTAAATGATACTATTCCAGAATCGCTTTCTAAATTTAATATATCTACATATGGCAATTTAATTAGTTTATCTATTAAATAACTTTTTAATTTTTTTTCATATTCATTTATATTATCCATACCAATACTATTTAAATAATCAATTGCACTACCTAATCCGATTGCACCAGCAATATTTGGTGTTCCTGCTTCTAATCTAGTAGGTAGTTCTTTTAAATAAACTTCATCTTCATTATCAAAAGATTCATTCATTCCACCACCTAAATAAATAGGTTCTAATTTTTCTAAAAATTCTTTTTTACCATATAAAACACCAATACCTGTTGGTCCACACATTTTATGTCCTGAAAAAGCCAAGAAATCTACATCACTTTTCTTTACATCAACTTTTTTATGTGGTACTAACTGAGCACCGTCAACAACAACAAATATATCATTTGCGTGAGCAAATTTACAAATATCATCAATAGGTCTTTCATCACCAACTACATTAGTAATTCCTGCTATACTAATTACTTTCGTTTTAGATGTTACACTCTTTTTAACATTATCCATAGTAACATGTAAATTCTCATCTAAATCAATATATCTTATTTTTATACCATTTGTTTTTGCTAATCTAAACCAAGGTAGAACATTTGATGCGTGCTCACTTTTGGTTAGAAGTACTTCATCATCTGGTTCTAATAAATTTTTAAAAAATCCAGTTACTATCATATTTAATGATTCAGTTGCACCACTAGTAAATATTGTTTCTTCAAAATCAGCATTAATAAAGTCAGCAACTTTCTTACGAGCATTTTCATAATTAACATCAACTTTATAACTTATTGTATAGTCTCCCCTGTGAGCATTAGCACAATAATTTTTATAATAATCATTCATACTATCAACTACTATTTGTGGTTTAAAAGTAGTAGCACCATTATCTAAATAAATTATATCTTTATTTAACATAGGAAAATCATATCTATTTTCTCTCATAATCCACCTCCACTCTTTATCTTTATATATATTATCTAGCCATATTATTTAAAAAACCATCTATAATTAAATCTATACTTTCTTTATTATCTAAACCTTTACTATTTAAATAAAATAAATAATTAGAATCAATAGTACTTATACTAGCACTATGATTTGCATATACATTTTTAGTATCAATAAACATATTAGGGTTTATTTTACTTTTACCATTATTTATATTAAGTAATTTAATTTTCTCATCTAATACATTATTAATTGTATTTTTTAAAACACTACCATTTATAGATACATCAACTAAACTATTATCACTTACACCATGTATATTTAAATAATTTTTAGAATTATTACCACATAATTTAACATCAATATTTAATTTATATTCTTTATTATTTTTAAAACTATGATTATATATAAAACTAGAATTATTATTTTGTATTATATTAATATTTAATATACTATTATTTTCACTATATTGATTAATAATAAACTTAACTCCATCATTTATTTTTATATTTAATTCTTTTATATTATAATCTAATCCTATATTACATATACTATCATTACTAACACATAAACTTATAATATTTTCTTTATCTAATACTATTTTATTCATTATTAATATTCTCACTTACTTTATTTGTCCTATTAAAACCGTTATTTTCTATACTTTCTGCTAAAGTATAATCTCCAGTTTCAATAATTTTACCATTACTTAATATATGTACATAATTAGGTACTAATTGTTTTAATATATTAGTGTGATGTGTAACTATTATAAATGAACAAGAATGTGTATCAAAATATTCTTTTAATGATTCACTAATAACACGTAAATTATCTACGTCTACTCCACTATCTATTTCATCTAAAAGTATTAAATCAGGTTCTAAAACCCATAAATGCATAAGTTCATTTTTCTTTCTTTCTCCACCAGACATAGATTCATTAATATTTCTATGTATAAAACTTTTATCAACTTTTATTTTTTCACATATATTATTCATTAATTTAGAAAATTCAAATATATTAACATTTTTACCAGTTTTTGCTTCAAGAGCAAGTCTTAACATTTCACTATTTTTAACGCCTTCTATTTCTATAGGACTTTGACTAACAAAAAACATTCCATTTCTAGCTCTTGTAGTAGTATCCATACTTAATAAATCTTTATCTTTATATATTATACTTCCACTAACAACTTTATAAGTAGGATCTCCCATTAAAACTTTACATATTGTACTTTTACCGCTACCATTAAGACCCATTAAAGCATGAATTTCATTTATATTAACTGTTAAATTAAAATCTTTTAATATTATTTTATCTAAAACACTAACTGTTAAATTTTTTACTTCTAACATAATTTCGTCACCTAATACATATTTTAACACAATTATTATTAAATAACCATAATTAACTACATCTTAACTTTACTATGAATTATTGGAATTTCTATTCGGTCATATTTTGCTTTTTCATTCGGTCACATTTAAAAAGACAATTTATTCCAAAATTGCCTTTATTCTTCTTACACCAGCACTGCTAGCTTCTTCTTTTGTTATTTTAAAATGTCCTAATTCTTTAGTATTTTTTACGTGTGGTCCACCACATAATTCATGTGATACATCACCAATACTATAAACTGTAACAATATCTGGATATTTTTCTATAAACATACATTCTGCTCCACTATTTATTGCTTCAGTTTTTGGCATTTCTTTAACCGATACGTCCAAACTTTCATTAATCCATTTATTAACTAACTCTTCAGTTTTTTGTTTTTCTTCATCAGTTAATTTATGATCACAAGAAAAATCAAAACGCATTCTTTCACTTGTAATATTAGACCCTTTTTGATGAACATCACTACCTACTACTATTTTTAATGCAGCATTTAATAAGTGAGTTGCAGTATGATACTTGATTTCCATTTCTCCAGTACTAGCAAGTCCACCTTTAAATTTTCCACTAGAAGCAGTACGAGATAATTCTTGGTGTGCTTTAAATTTTTCTTTAAACCCATCAGTATCCACTATTATTCCTAGTTCTTTTGCAAGTTCACAAGTAAGTTCTATTGGAAAACCATAAGTATCATATAATTTAAATGCTAAATCTTTGTTTATTACTCCATCAGTTATATTACTTGTTATCTTTTCAAATTCTCTTAACCCTTTTTCTAAGGTTCTATTAAATTTAATTTTCTCATTAGTTAAGACACTTAATATTACATCATAATTTGTTTCTAACTCATCATAATACTTTTTATATTTATCAATAATTAATTTTGCAATTTCTATATCCCAATCGCTAAAAACGTCAATACCCAATTTTTTAGCATGTCTTATAGCACGTCTAATTAATCTTCTTAAAATATATCCTTGATCAGTATTACTTGGTTTTATCATAGCATTATCTCCTGCTATAAATACAGAAGTACGAATATGATCTGCTATTATTCTCATACTTTTTTCATTTCCTAAGTATGGTTTACAAGATATTTTCTCTATTAATTCTATAACATCTTTCCAAACACTAGATTTATAATTATCATTTACTCCTTCTAATACCGCAACAACTCTTTCATAACCCATACCAGTATCAACATTCTTTTTAGGTAATTCAGTAATATTTCCATTCGCGTCTTTATTAAATTCCATAAATACGTCATTCCATATTTCTACCCAACGAACATCTTCTGGATCAAATACTTCTGGAACTTCTTCATCACTTCTAAAATAAAACATTTCAGTATCTGTTCCACAAGGACCAGTTTCTCCCGCTATCCAAAAATTATCATCACTAGTCTTTGCAATATGTTTAGGATCTATTCCTAAACTTTTCCATATTTCTATTGCCTCTTTATCCTCTTTTAAAATGTCATTACCTTTAAATACTGTAACTGCTAACTTTTCTTTTGGTATTTTTAAAACATCAGTTAAGAACTCAAAACTCCATTCTATTGCTTCTTTTTTAAAATAATCTCCTAAACTCCAGTTACCTAACATTTCAAAAAATGTATGGTGATAAGTATCACCAATCTCATCTAAATCATTAGTTCTAATACATTTTTGATAATCAACTAATCTTGTTCCATATGGATGGGGTTGCCCCATCAAATATGGTATTAAAGGTTGCATACCAGCAGTATTAAATAAAACACTTGGATCGTTTTCAGGTACTACAGGAGCACTAGGTATTTGTTTATGTCCCTTCTTAACAAAAAAATCTATATATAAATCTTTTAAATTCATTTATCTTCACTTCCTATAATTTCTACTATTTTATTAACTACTTCATCTATAGTCATATTAGATGAATCTATATATATTTGTGATTCAGTACGTTTTAAAGCACCTACAGGTTTATTCATATCATTATAATCTCTTTTTCTTATATTTTCTATTATTTCATCATAAGACATATTAATATTTTTTTCAATATTCTGTTTATACCTTCTATTCGCTCGTTCCTCTATACTAGCATCTAAATAAAATTTATAATCAGCATTAGGAAAAACTACAGTAGTAATATCTCTACCTTCCATTATAACATTTTTACCCTTAGCCATATTTCTTTGTAACAAAACTAATATCTTTCTAACTTTAACTATACTAGATACAGGAGAAACAATACTAGTAACATCTTTATCTCTAATTCTATCACTTACGTCTTTTCCATTTAAAAATGTATGCCCATTAGTATCAAAATCAATATTTAACGTTTTAGTTAATTCAACTATTTTTTCTTCATCTTCTAAATTATAATTATTTTCTATCATCGCCAAAGCCACACATCTATAAGTAGCACCAGTATCTATATAAACTAAATTACATTTTTCTGCAACTAACTTAGTAATAGTTCCTTTACCACTACCTGCAGGTCCATCTATTGCAACTATCATATAATCCCTCACAAACTATTATTATTATACTAAAAAAAGCACTAAATTAATAGTACTAATCTTAAGAAACTACGTATGGATTAGATATAGTTCCATCTCCACCCGATACTAGTATATCAGCCTTTAGATTGATACTAGGGCGGAAAGCATAAGAGTAGGTGAGGTAGTCGCTGAAGATGTTACCATTCGAATAAGAAACGTTCAACTCGAACGCACGCGAACCATTATAGTTGAGCGGAGACGAAAGCCACCAATAAGAAGCTATAGATTTATTATATAAATAATATGATTTGTTTGTCAGACCAGCTTTATAAGCTCCAGCAAATGATACTTCATCTGCAGTTAGTAGTCCTACTGGATATTTTAAATCCCCATTCGTTTTATTACCATTTGATAAAGTCGTAACACTCACTGTGAATCTCGAATAATCATTTGTTGCATTTTCTGCACACTTAAATGTTGGTTTTGATGTTGTTATACTTGTTGTTCCAGTACTATATAATAATCTTTCAGCAGAAGAATAATATGTTTTATTTGCTCCATAACCTAATTGTGTTGTAACTCCACCTATTCCATTTGATGCAAGAGTTTTATCATTACAAAATAATGTATCTGCTAAATAATTTGCATAATTAGTTTTTAAATTATCTTCATACCATTTATCCACTGCTTGTTTTATTTTACTGTCATTTTTATTCTCATGTGTTGCATCGTATGTCGTGCTTCCCACAGTTCCATACCTATATCCTACATATGTATTATCATTATAATTAGAATTAAACGC
>CAKOJI010000044.1 GCA_934089255.1 uncultured Bacilli bacterium
TGATTGTATAACTATATGAATTTATTGTTATTATTGTATTATCTGTTTCACAATAATAATTTTTACCTTTTTTATATGTTATTGTATCTTTGTTTTTTATAATATTTTTTATATATTCTATAATATCATGATTATCTAATTTTAAATTCTTTTTTATTCTATCTAGACCCATGTTAGTTGTATGAATTTTATTTAAGTTATTTATTAATATTTCTTTTTCATTCATTAGTATTCCTTTATAATTCTACTATGTTTACTAAATTTTTATGTTCTTTTATTATGTCAATTAAATTATTCGTTTTTAACCATATAGTTGCTGTATTATCATTTGGGTGTACCCCTATAATACCATTTTCATTTAATAATTCTTTATCTATATAAAACAATACTTTATGTTCTTTATCATTTAATAAACCTAATGGAGATACAGAACCTGGAGTAAGATTTAATATGTTTTTTAATTCTTCTGGAGATGCAAAAGTTAAGTTTCTTGTATTGTATTTCTTTTTAAAATCTTTTAAATTTACTTTTTTGTTTCCTTTTATAGTAATTAAATAATAATTTTTCTTCTTGTCATCTCTAACAAATATATTTTTTGCATCTCTTTCTTCGTATGGTAAATCTATATTTGATAATTCTTCCATATTATATACAGCTTGATGTTCTGTTATTTCATACCAAATATTTTTATTTTTTATAAATTTATACACTTCTTCTTTATTCATTTAATGCTCACTTTCTTGTTAGTTTTATTATAACATAAAAAGAATATTGCTTGAATATTCTTTGACTTTAGTATTAATTTAATGTTAATCTTTTTCAATATATCCGCTTGTTTTTTCTGTATACATTTCTTCAGATATTGATTTATATTTTTGACCATCGTAATCGTCTGTAAATCCGTTATAAGCTTTATATATTTCTCCTGTATCAGTATCATATACTCTTTCATATCCTAAAGTTGCATCACTTTGTTTTTGACTCATTATATCGTAAGTTTTACTTCTGTTTTCCCAAGCACTCATGTAAGAATCAAATGCTTGTTGAATTTGTCTATTTAGTTCTAAAGCTTGTTTTGTTTGTGCGTTTCCATCATCTATTGTCTTTTTTACATAAGTATCAGTAAATTCTATTGAATTAATTGATTCTAATAATAAATCTTTATAATCTATAAATTTATCTTTTTCTGATGTAATTGACATTATGTTATATATCATATAGTATGTTGTATCTATACCATTCATATAATTATCACCGAAATTTACAATGCTTGCACTAAACATACCTTCTCCATCTACATTATTTTCACCTTTAAATGTTGCTCTTAAAATTTTATCATCTAAGGCAATTGATTTGAAATTGCTATTAAGTTCTGTTTCTTCTATAACATTAAGTTCATTTAATTGTGGGAAGTTTATATTATTATATGTTGCATCTATGTTATTTAAATATGAAGTTATATCATTAAATTTTGTATAAAATTCTTTTGTTGTTGGATTATTTAATACTACTGCTGTTGAGAATATTTTGTATTGGTCTGATTTTGACAAAGATGCATAATTTTGCCAATATTTTTTACTTGCATCACTTTTTAGTAATGGCTGAATTTTTAACATTAAAAATATTTTGTTTATAGGATTTTTTTCATCAAATATACTTATAGCGTAATACATTCCTGTACCAGCACTTGTTACTTTCCAATCTTTTGGTTTTTTCATTGTTAAAGCTTCATTTTTATATTCTTCTAATTCAATTTTACTTATTTCGTTTGCTACTATTTTAACATTATTACCTTTTATATTTATTTTTCCTGTATCTTCTTTTTTGTTATTTTTTATTCCAAGAAATGCTACTACTAATAATAATATTACAGAAATTATTATAATTGTTTTTTTATCTATTTTCACTATTTGACCTTCTTTCTATAATAATTATATATGATTTTTTAATTTATAACAATGAAAAAAACTAGATAGTTTTTAAAATCTTATCTAAATGCCTTTTTTGAGGTAAAATTCCTAAATATTCTAAACATAGAAAAACCCGCAATTCCTTATTTTACGCGGGTTCGCGGGCTTATTTACCACAACATTGTTTATATTTCTTGCCTGAGCCACATGGCTAGCATTTTTAAGGCTTTTTACCACTGTCCACTCGTTAATTTCCTTTAAAAACGGGGCTTTTATTACCTTTATGTTTTAGTTTATTCCTGCTAATCTCTATCAGAGTGGCTCTAAAAGTGGCTCCAAAATTGCAAAATTTTCCACATCTTTTATACTTTATCTTTAACTACGATATACCATTTAATCCTTTATAAGTCCATACAACTTGACTTATTTCCAATTAATAGTGATTAATATTACATTCTTTTGGAGGTGTATTGTGAAGTATATTATTAAGCCTAAGAATCGTATCGAGTGTATAAGCAGAAATGGTGACTATCACGGCTTCTTTATCATCAGGAATATTGATATAGTGATATCTGCTAAAAAGCCACGAGATCTTGAAGTAATGATGAAATTTAGGCATAAGATTGAAGAACAAATAGTAGACTACTTAAACTTTAAAAGTTATCGAAAGGATAAAGCCCACCATATTGGTGAGCTCTTTTTTAAAACATTTTATCAATTAAATTCCAATTTTCATTTTGATCACACTCCGGGGGACTGGTATTTTTTCATCAAACAATATTAATCCACGATATTCTTTAAGATAGTCATATTCTTCCACTGCTCTTTCTATTTCTAATTTATGTTGTAAGGATATTTCATCTTTTAAAAACTCAATGGCTATATCATCACATATTTTAAAATAGTAACCATGTGTGATGCTTTATATGAAGATTTAAAAAAGTATTACGATAATGTTTCTAAATATAAAAACTTTAATGATAATTTCTTTATCTTTGGTAATGATAAAGGTCTTACTCCTCTAACATACAAACAAGCCCAACGAAGAAAAGGAGAAATAGCACAGAAAGTTGGTATTAAAGAAATAAGGTTGCATGATTTTAGACACAGCTGTGCTTCTTTCTTGGCTAATAACGGAGCTCCTGTTACTATGGTTTCTAAATATCTTGGACACTCTAATTCAAGTGAAACTTTAAACACTTATTCTCACTTATTTAATACTACATCTTCTGAAGTAATTAATACGATCAATAGAGCTAGAAATACTGTTGAAAACTAGCTCTTTTTTTGTTAATATGGCTCTACAAATGGCTCCAGAATATAAAATCATTGTTTTTAATAAAATGAAAAGACTTAGTTTTTCTTTATTTTACTAAGCCTTTTTTAATTTCACTATAAATATTTGTCAAATAGTACTTGTGTACCAAACGACATAGTTAAATTCTTTATTTGCATGATTACACCTCACCCCGACAAAAATATTTTATTATTCTTTCACCATCAAAGCATATGTTTGAGGTATTCCTATTGTATCTTTTGTATCAAAGTAGTCTTTTATATAAAATCCACATTTTTTATAACAATTGATAGCCTTTATATTATTTTCTAATGGACACATTACTAATATCTCAGCATTTTTTTCTTTTTTTAATAAATTTGACATTATATTTATTGCTTTGCTTCCGATTCCTTTGTTATGTTCTTTTAATTCACCAATAAATATATCAATTTCATAAATGTTATTACCTGTTAATTTATACAATTTTTTATCCTCTTCTTCTACTAATTTATATTGAATAATTCCAACTGGTTTATTTTTATATTCAATCATATAAACAGGTATTTCTGCCGTTATTAATGTTCTAGGATAATATTTTTCTTTTATTTCTTTATAATTTAATTTTCTTTGTTCAAAGCTAGAGTATATTTCCTCTTCTTGATACCAATTCTCCAGTAATTTATAATCCTCAGCTTTATCTTCTAATAATCTAATATTAACATCACACATAATATCCCACCCTTTCTAAAAAAAGGAGAAAGTAAATCAACTACCTCCTCCTCCGTAATTTCCAATTAATAATATAAAATATAAATTTGTCATATATTCTACACTTTATTTATTATTTTGTCAAATATTATATTTTCTTTATCATTGTTTCCATTCTTGTATGGTAGTTTTTCTTGTTATAAAAATTCTTACCAATATCATTGTAAGCAAATACATCAACCATTACATATTCGCATCCAATCGACTTAAAATATTCTTCCATTTTGTTTATTAGTTCTTGACCTACACCATTACTTCTAATTTTATTTGTAACAATTAATTCTGTAATTTCTCCTCTTTTTGGACACTTATAGTCTAAATAATCATATACATCATAAGGAAATATACAACCCATAATTAAACCAATTACTTTATTATTTTCTACTGCCAAATAACATTTACCGTTGTTCTTATTAACTTCTTCTAAATCTAAAACTGCCATTTTT
>CAKOJI010000045.1 GCA_934089255.1 uncultured Bacilli bacterium
CATTAAACATTGGTTGATCTCCCGTAGATAAATCAATAATTGATAATCTGCGATGACCAAAAGCAACATCACCATCTATAAAATAACCCTCACCATCAGGTCCACGATGAGATATTCTATCATTCATCTTTTTAATTACATCATTCTTTTCACCTTTTTTAATAATACCAACAATTCCACACATTTTAATCACCTATAACTTTCTTATAATAATTGTTTTCCATAATATTTTTACTCATTAGTACTTTATTATTAACTATTTTATTCATTGTATTTATATATTCATCTGTTACCGTTATTCCATCAATAGGTACAAACCTTTTAGTATTAGCAAAATATGTTCCTTTATCACTTACCCAACTTCTGTTTCCAAATATTGCCAGACCTTCATTTGTACTTAAAATATCTTTACCAATAATTAATCTAGAATCATATTTAACACCAAATAAATTATATATTGTTGGAAGAACATCAATCTGACTACCAACTTTATCAACTTCTACTGTGTCCATCTTATTATTCCATAATATAAAATTACTTTTATTTACTAGAACTACACTATCTTTTTTATAACTACTTATTTCATTTATTTCATTAATACTCATATAATATGGATAATGATCTCCTACTAAAGCAATAACAGTATTATCCAAAACTCCAGCATCTTGAAGACTAGAAATTAATTTTTCTAAAGCTCTATCAAGTTCAATCTGAGCTGCTAAATATGCTAAAGTTTTTTCACTATAATTTAAACCATCTACTAATTTTTTATTCTTCTTAGCTATTGCACTTTTACTCCATCCATAATCACCATGACCACTTACTGTTACATAATATGTAAAAAATGGTTTATCACTATTTATATAATCATTAACTGTTGCATTAATCATTTCTAAATCACTCTCTGGCCATATCTTACAATTAATACTTTTCTCTAACCCATTATTACACCCTTTAAAATTATCAAAACCTAAACTCTTCAAATAAATATATCTATTTTGAAAATATATACTATGATCATGATAAGCATATGTATTATATCCCATATCATTAAAAACCTTACCAATACCAAATGGATACTCATTACTACCATTTTTCCAAGGACTCAAAAAACCAGATGCTGCAACTAACCCAGTAAGTTCTTGAAATTCTCCTCCAATTGTACTACTAATCGTCGGTGTATAAAAATTATTAAACTTAAACCCACCATTAACAAGTTTATATAACGTCGGAGTTAAATATTCACTAACAGCTATTTCATTAAAACTTTCTGCCATAAATAGTATTAAATTTTTACCCTTAAAATATTCAGTATATTTATTTTTTAAAGTGCCACTTTCGTTTTGAAAGTACTCATGCATCTCTTTTATAGTTTGATTATTCTCGTTACTAATTAACTTATCAAAATCTATATTTAAATTATTATACCCATATATAATTTCATCAGATGGGATATTCCCATTAGTCATATCATTATCTTTATTTATAATGCTAATACTTTCTTTAAACCCAAATAAACTTCTATAACTATCAATTAAAAATGTATGAAATACACCAAACTTCTCTATATTTAAAGAAACATTATTAACTTTATAATAAAGTTCATATGCATCATTCTTTTTAATATTTAAACTAAATATAAATATAAAATAAATTAAAATAGATAAAATTGTTTTAATAGCACTTATTTTAATACTTTCTTTTTCAATAACAATTATATGATTAAATATAAGAAGAACAATAAATGGCAACATAAAAAGTAATACTCCGATTGCATTTGATAAAACTACCATCAAACCATCACCAGCAAAAGATGCCACTTGATCAGTTGCTCCAATAAGTCCCCAATCAAAATAAAAACTAAATAATCTAAATACACATAACTGAATACTATAAAGTAATCCAAGCAAAAATATATTAATTAAAAACAATGCTTTATTAACATTTCTATTAAATAATTTCCCTATTCCATGAAAAAGAACAGTAATAAATAAACTAAATATTAAAACATACCAAATACTATTATTAAATATACTTATATGTGTTAATATTCTACTTACTACTTCCATATAGATTAAAATAAAAAAAGTAATAATACCAAAATGAAATTTTCTTAACCTAAATTTTTTCATAAATACCTCACCTCCATTATACCACTAAAACCCCATATTTACCTAATCTAATTTACACTATTTTACAACTATTAACACTTCTAACTAACTACAGTTTCAATATAACATATGTTTGTTATATTGTCAATACAATTTCTATTTTTTTATAATATCTCATATTGTACACTTATTTTTTAACAAACAAAAAGAAAGTCAACTAACAACTTTCTTCAAATTATTATTATCAATTATAAATACATCATTAGTAATACTTTTAATCATCGGATAACTAATATTATTTAAAACATCATTTAAATATCCAACCCCACTAATAATAGGTACTTCAAAACTAATTAAATTAATAGTTCCATCATCACTAATTTTACTATAATATAATTTATAATATTGACCTTCACTACTTATAATAAGTAAATTATTATTTGTAACAACTACCCTTACTACATCAGATATATCTAAAATTTTATCATCCACCATGGCTTTGCCATTTTTTAAATAATATCTAACACCATTAACATTATAATCATCATAACCATAATAATGAGTCTCAACTAAATCAAAACTAACCTCTTCATATACAGGACAAACATAATACTTATTTAAATCAACTCCTGATAAAGAAAACAATACATTATTTATAACAATTAAACAAATACCTACATAAATACCTGCATCAAATATTTTAACATTAGAATCTTTATTATTATTTTTCTTATAAATTCTAGCACTAAAAAGCAAATAAATTAAACTCATAAGTATTGATGTAATCATTGAATTAATAGTAATACTAATAGGTACATCACTTAAATAACTACATCCAGTAACTAAATTAACTTCTCCAAGTAAAACACAAAAATCATAAAAACTATGTAAGAAAATTAAAGCCCAAATATTTCTACTTATATGATAAATGGTACCAAATAATACCCCAATAGCAGTTGCTTGAAAAATCTGAACCACCGTAGTTAACAAATCTTGTCCAGCAAATAAATTAGTTAAATGAACAAAACCAAATATAACACCACTTAAAACTATAGAAAAAATAACTTTTTTACTACTATTTCCATATTCATCAAGTAATATCCCTTCAATTATTCCTCTAAAAAATACTTCTTCAAATATACCAATACATATTGCATACAACACCAAACTAATTAAATCCCCACTATTTGCACTAAATAAATTATTTAAATTAGTAAGTAACACTAATATACTTAACACTACAATTGGTATACATAAAAATACACTTTTTCTAAAACCTAATCTTTTTTCTTTAAATATCTTTACTCTTTTTAAAATAACACACAAGAATACTGCAAACAAAACCATTGTTATTTCACTTGCTAAATATAATGTATATTTTCCATTAAATGATTGATATATAGGTAAAGCAATTAAACTACCTAATAAATTAGAAACTATTTCAAAACCAATAAATATAATAACTACTTTAATTAATGTTTTAACTAAATTTTTATTCATCATTAACCTATATTAATTACATTTGTATAAATCTGAGAAACATCCTCAATATCATCAAGCAAATTATATAATCTATCAAATATTTCTTTATCTTCACCACTTAAAGTAATCTTTTCTTTAGCATACATACCAACTTCATCAATTTCATAATCTACTTCTCCTAGTAAATTTTCTAAAACATCTTTAG
>CAKOJI010000046.1 GCA_934089255.1 uncultured Bacilli bacterium
AAATAATGTAGATTAATCTATGTTATTTTTTTATAAAAAGTCTTAATTAATTAAAATTGATATGTTATAATAGTAAATAAAAAGAAGGTGAATTAACATGATTAATGGTAATAATATAGAAACATTAAAGCCCATGTTAAAAATAACAGAGATGGTTCCGTATCTAAAAAATAAAAATATTAAGTTTGAACTGATATCTGAACAAGAAGCAGAAAAATATTTAAAAGACAACAATAACTATTATAATTTAACATCTTATAAACATAATTTTGAAAGATATTTAATTAATGGAGAGTTTGTAGATAAATATGTTGATTTAGATTTCGCATATCTTAAAGATTTAGCAATTATTGATCACAGGGTAAGATTAGTTTTATTTAAAATGATAATAGATATTGAACATTATTTAAAAATTAGAATATTAAATTTAATAGAAGATATAAATGAAAAAGATGGATATAGAATAGTAAATATGTATTTAGAAAAAGATTTTAACGACGATAAATTTCCCAAAAAAGTACATAATAGTATATTTAAAAAAGTAGGAAGCGATTATTATCAAAAAATATTTTCTAAATATGATATTGATAAAGATAAGAAATTGGAAAATATACCTATATGGGAATTTCTTGAAGTTATCACATTTGGAGAACTAGTAAACTTTTATGAGTTTTTCTCTAAAGAATACAAGTTAGCAGAAGAAAGTAAAAATGTATTTATTCTAAGGGAAATAGTAAAACTAAGAAATGCAGTTGCACATAATTCTTGCGTGTTATGTGAACTTGATAAGAAAGATAATCAATATTCACCTGATTATAAAGTGGTTAATTACTTAAACTTTTGTGGTATCAAAAAAGAAATGAGAACTAATAAATTGAAAAATTCACGAATAAGGCAGATAACATACACGCTTTATATGTTTAATGAAATAGTAACAAGTAATGGAGTAAAAGAAAATGTTACAAATGATATTAAAGATTTATTTTATGGAAGAATAAATTACCATAGTGAGTATTATACTAATAATGAACTATTAAAATCAATATATGAATATTTTGACAAAATAATAAAATGTTATTATAAGTAAAAATAATGTAAACATTGATTAAATAGTTTGACATAGATAAAAAAATATGTTATATTATCTATGCAAGGAAAAAATGGTAATACATTTTTGCAAGGGCACTGTCTAAATGATGGAGCCCTATTTTTCTATATTTATAATTTAAGAGATTAACAAAAATTAATCTCTTTTATGTAATTTTATTTATCAATCTATATTGCACATTATTACATAATAAAGAATAAAAAACATTATATAAACCTATGAAAGTATAAATATATATGATATAATATATCAAAAAACAAAGTTTATTATTAATATGTTTATAGGAGGCTGACATGAGAAAATCTGTTACTGAAAAATTTATTGGGAGAGTAAAAGTAGAATCAAACATTCATAAATTTATAAAAGAAGATTTAATTTACCAATTAATAGATTATTTTAAAAAGAATTATACTAAGATGGATTATCCTCAAAATATAAATAATCCTCTAGGCATAGTTCTTGAGTTTTATAAAAGTTATAATAAAGAATACTACAAAATCATTTTAGAAGGAATAAATAGTAACAGAATTATCATAAATAAAAACGAAACTAAAAGTTTAGTTGATACAAATAATAGAAGAGCATTTATAAGACTTTCTGGAAATGATTCTGATATTTTTATACTAGCTCATGAATTTGCTCATTATATTGACATAATTTCTAATCCACCAATAATTCCTGATAAGTATAGTTTTCTTTGTGAAGTATTTTCATTTTATATTGAAAAGCAATTAGAACTTTGGCTTAATCACAAAGAATTTTATGAATTAATTCAAGCAAGAAGAAATAATAGAATGTATTATGAAGAAAAAATGCTAAATGCTATAGAATATGAACTATTGTGTGAAAAATTATATATTCAAAATGAACAAATAAATATAGAAGATTTAGATGCTCATAAAATTAAAAAACTAATGCATTATGACTACGATTTAAATATTGGTTTGGTTAATTATTTATTGCGTTATCCTTTAGCAAATATTCTTTCAGATTATTTATTAAATAACAACTTGATTAAAAAAGATGCAGATATTTGTAGCACTTGTTTAAATAGTAATTTATATGAGGTTATAACAGGTTGTAGCTTAAATAAAAATAAAGTTAAACATAAAAGTTAAATTAATTAACAAAAATTATTATATAATACGAAATAATATATACTTATAACTTAGGAGATTAACAAAAACTAGTCTCTTTTTGTTTTTATTAAAAAATGTTATAATATAACTATATTTAATATTCATTTAATAAATAAATTATATATTTAAAGAGGTGATTAACTATGCATATCTTAATAATTGAAGATGAATATACACTCGCAGAACTAATAAAAGAAAAATTAACTAAAGATGATTACATCGTAGATATAGAAACAGATGGTGAAGAAGGTTATTATAATGCCTTATCAGGACTATATGATTTAATAATATTAGATGTAATGTTACCAAGTATGAATGGTTTTGAAATATTAAAAAAACTAAGAGAAGAAGAAATAGAAAGTAAAGTCATAATGTTAACAGCCAAATCAATGCTCGAAGATAAACTAAATGGTTTAGAAAATGGAGCGGATGACTACTTAACAAAACCATTTCATATTGAAGAGTTATTAGCAAGAGTAAATATTCAGTTAAATAAAACAAGTACTAGTAAAAAGAAAAAAATATCTTATGAAGAAAATAGATATAACAAAATCAGTACTAAAAAATACTAACAATAATGAAGAAGTAGAACTAGTATGTAAAGAATTAAAATGGTTATAAATTATATGTAAATAACACCGCTATAAATTAAATATCAAAAAGATACTAAAAAGTAAAATTAGTATCTTTTTATACTAGTCAAGTTAACCAAATTAACATTATTTACATATACTACTTTGAAGGTGATAACTATGAATAATAATGAAGATAG
>CAKOJI010000047.1 GCA_934089255.1 uncultured Bacilli bacterium
CTACCCTAATAAAAATATAACAAAAAAAAGTACACTTTTCAAGTACTTTATGATAAACTTATATTAAGTAGAACATTTAAGAAAGAAATGTCTACCGTTTGGTGCGACACTCTTGTTTAATTAATTAGTAAATACTATTTAATTAAACTTAGTGTCTTTTTTAGTTGCCTATTTTTTACTTTTGTAGGAAAAGAAAAAAGAATACAACACTTATTATTATAAATATTACTATTATACGGTCCAAAAACCTTAATATAAAAGTTTTATTACTCATAACTTAACCCTTTCTATTAAATAGATAGGTAGACACTAAACTTTAAATGTTCTAGTTCGTTATACTAACATATGCTTTCTATATAAATTGTCGAATATTGTTATATTAAAAAAGTGATATATTTCAATCACTTTTTATACCTCTTGTTATTATTTATCTCTAACACTAGCATTTAATTTATTTTCTACATCTCTTATAATATTATTAAATATTAACATAACTTCATCTTCAGTTAAAGTACGATTATTATCTCTAAAAGTTAAATTATAAGCAATACTCTTTTTATCACTACCAACTTTATCTCCAACATAAACATCAAATACATTTATATCAGTTAATAACTTACCACCAGTTTTCTTAATAACTTTTTCTATTTCTAAACTAGTAATATTTTTATCAACAACAAATGCTAAATCTTTTTCTATTGATGGGAATTTAGGAATATCTTTATAAGTCATTCTAGTAGGATGTAAACTTAATAATTTATCCAAATTAATTTCAAAAACAAATATATCTTTTTTACTAACACTAGGGTGTATTTTACCTATAATACCTATTTTCATTCCTTGAACGATTATATTAGCACTAACTCCAGGATGTAATTCTTTAGGTAAGTCACCCTTTATATCTAAACTATATCTACCATTAAATCCTAAGAAATCTAAACATTCTTCAACTATACCTTTTAATATATAGAAATTAATATTCTTTTTATTAATTCCATCATAATAATTACCAGACATCAATATTGCTAAATTATTATTTTCTTTATAAATTCCATCTTCTTTATAAAATGATTTACCTATCTCAAATATAGAAATATCATTATTATTTCTAGCACTATTATAATCATATATTTGTTTTAAAGAATAAAGTAAACTATATCTTAAAGTATTTCTATCTTCACTCATAGGATCAGCTAAACTTATAGGAATAAATTCATCAACCGTATATTTTTTTACTTCACTTAATGGTATTAAAGAATAAGATAATGTTTCATTTAAACCTAAATCTACTAATTTATTTTTTAATGCTCTCTTAGTTTTATCATAATATCCTAATTTAGATTCAAATACAGGTAATTTACCAACAATCTTATCCATACCATATATTCTACCAACTTCTTCTATTAAATCTTCTTCGATTTTTATATCTAATCTACGAGTTGGAACAACTACTTCTAAAACATCATCTTTTTTATTAACACCAAATCCTAAAGATTTAAAAATACAAATTATATCATCTTCACTGATATCAATTCCCAAAACTCTACATATCTTTTCTTTAGTTATATTAATAACTTTATCTTCTTTATCAGCAGTATCATAAATAATAGTATCAGATAAAATACTAGCATCAGCATATTTTTCTAATAAATGACACGCTCTATCAATAGCCATATAAGTACGTTTAGGATCAATCCCTTTTTCAAATCTATTACTTGCTTCACTTCTTAATATTTTCTTAGAAGTTTTACGTATCTTAACACTATCAAATATAGCAGATTCAATTATAATATTTTTAGTATCATCTTCTACTTCAGTAGATAATCCACCCATTACTCCAGCAAGTCCTACTGCTTCTTTTTCATTAGCAATAACAATATCTTCACTAGTTAAAGTTCTTAATGTATTATCTAATGTAGTTAAATTCTCTCCATCAGTAGCATTTCTAACAATTATCTTATTACCTAATCTATCTGCATCATAGAAATGTAATGGTTGTCCTGTTTCTAACATAACATAATTAGAAATATCTACTACATTATTTATTGGTCTAATTCCACTTGCAATTAATCTATTTTTTATAAAATCAGGGCTTTCACATATCTTAACATTTTTAACTTTTCTTGCTAAAAACAAAATACAATCATCAGTCTTAACTTCTACATCAAATTCATTTTTAACAGATTCATCTATCTCATTATATTTTAAATCAATATCTTTTACTTGTTTTTTATAAATTGCACCTAATTCGTAAGCCATACCTAGTATACTTAACAAATCTCCTCTGTTGCTAGTAAGTTCAAAATCGATTACTTCATCATCTAAACCTAATAATTTAATTGGATCACTACCAACTTCAGCATCAACAGGAAGTTCATGAATTCCATTTTTATCTTTATCACTTAAGAACTTATTATCCAAACCTAATTCTTGAATAGAACACAACATACCATTACTTTCTACACCACGAATTACACCACGTTTTATTTCGCCACCAGGTAATTTTGCACCAGGTAAAGCAACTATAACTTTTATGTCTTTACGTACATTTGGAGCACCACATACAATATTTAATATTTCGTCTCCTACATTGACCTTACAAACATGTAAATGATCACTATCTGGGTGTGCGTCACATGATATTACTTCACCAACTACTAAATTAGTAGCGTTAATTAAACTTCCAGCACTATCATATTCATTACCAACACCAGTCATATCTTCAGCAATCTGTTTAATATCTAAATCACTTGGTAAATCTATATAATCACTTACAAATTTTCTACTTAACAACATTAGTCTTCATCCTTTCTATCAAATTGATTTA
>CAKOJI010000048.1 GCA_934089255.1 uncultured Bacilli bacterium
GTTATTCTTCTTACTAAAAATAGTAATATTATATATGATGATATTTATAAAGATAGTGGTTTTAGTGATTATATTATTAAACCTATTGATAAAGATGATTTAATGAATAAGATAAATAAGAATCTGAAATAATCTTTTATATTTTAAATATTTATGATATAATTTTTGTGAAGGAAAATAGAGGTGAATTATGGAAAGAGATAAGGATATTGATGTAAGAATTATTAAAAAATATTTGTTAACAGAAAAAGATGATCTTAAACTTAAAAGCTTTTTAAGATTATATTCTAATTATTCAAAACTAGCTAATTTTAATCAACATCAGTTAGAGGAATTTGAGAATGAAATATATACAATAGGAAATAGAAGTCTATCTGATAAGGATAAAATTAAAAAAGAAATTGTTAATATAAAGTCTGCGGTTAAAAAGATTGATGATAAAAAGATTGTTGATTATGTTAATAATATACTTAATGATATTGAATTAATAATTAATTATGATGATAATGTTTTTGAAGGATATATACCATATTTAAAAAAATGTATATGTGAACTTCAATCTATATTAAAATTAGATATAAATTTTTATAGTGCTTCATATGAACTTTTTAATAATGAATATGATGATATTAAAAATTTAGTTTTAAATAAGCATGAAGACAATTATAATAGGAGATAGTTATGGATAGTTTAAATGAATTAAAAAAATATATAGAGACGCAAATTAATAGTATAGCAGAAAATGGTAAGATTATTGAACAAAGTCAAAGCCTTGTTAATAAATTAGAAAATTTGTATGTTCTTTTAACTAATAATAATTATGTTGGTATTGATTTAAATAACTTTAAAGATTGCTTAAACTTTATTTTTGAAGGTGAAGATGTTAATCTAATTATCGAGAAAGTTAATCAGGCAATAACTATAGTTAATGATGATATATATGCTAATGAACCTCAAAGACCAGTGGCAGAAGAATATTTAAATAAAATTAATGTTTTAATATTGAAAAACATTGAAAAATTAAAAGAAAATATTATGAAGATTAAGGCTGAAGTTGATGATAAAGTTTTTGATTATAAAGAATATTCTGATTTAATTAAAGATGGGCAAATTGTAAGACATTTAAGTGATAAAGACTTAAAGAAATTTTTTGAATTCTTAAAAAATTCTTCTTTAGATCAAAAATTAGTATTAGATTTGACTATTTTATTCTGTAAAGATAGTATTGATTATGCTGAAAATTTAAGAAAGTTAAGAATTGCTAAAGAAGAGGCGGTTAAAAAGGATAATGTAGCAAAAGTAAAAGAACAAATTAAAAAGCAAAACAAAGTTAAAGTAGAAGATAGTAATGTTGAAGTAACAGAAGTTAAGTTTATATTAACTAAAGAAGAAAATGATATTTATTCTCAGATACTAGATATTATAGATATATTAACAAAAGATATAGAATTAAATCATGACACTTTAGTAGACTTACTTAATGATGATTTCTCTTTAGAGACTAGAAAAGCAATATATGATTCTACGGATGACAAGTTTAATCTTGTATTAGAGGATTTAAAAATTAATTTAATTCCTAATTTTGAAAATAATAAAGATGAAATAATAACTATTTTTAAATATATTATAGTCTTATTTAATGAAGAATATAAAAAACAAGAAGAAGTTGAATTTGTAAGTCAAATTGCTGATTTTTCTGAAGAAGAGAAAAAGGAAATTGAAAAGTATTTAGAAATTGCTAATAGGGAACTTAAATATTATGATGGTTTAGATAAAAAAGATAAAGATATGATTGAAAGTATAAGAATTTTAATTAATGAAGATGGTGAAAGTGAGATAGAAATTAGTCCTAAGTTTTCTTTAGATTATGTCAAATATTTTGATTTGATTAAGAAGTTTTATAGTACTTATAGTGAATATTTAGAATATCGTAGTATGGAAAGAGAGTTTATTGAACTTGATGAAGAGGAAGCTACAAATAGTTATCTTGTTAGTCAAATGACAGAGATTAGAGATATTTTAAGAAGATTAAGTAAACAGTATGAACTAGTAAATGGAAAAGAAGATAATAATGATAAAACAAATGATACTAGTGTAATTAGTCAGTATATTCCTGACAGGAAAACTTTATTTGTCTTTTTACCACTTAGTGATGGTAATTATAGTATTGTTGATGATCAGCAAGAAATATTTAAGACTTTAAAGAGGGAAATGTCAAACGTAGCAAAAGGGTTATATGCTCCTAGTGTAACTGGTTTTGATTCTTATATTAGTGGTCAAGGAAAGAAAAGCGATAAAGTTAAACCTGATGATGATATTCCGGGTTATAGAGATGAAATAAGTCCTTATCGATATAAACATGGTCATGCTAGAATCACTTATGCAAGAATTCCTGTATCTGCTAGTAATCAAGAAAAAATTAAAGAAGCCTATGGAGTAGAAAAAGCTGATATTCTTTTGATTATTGGATGTTCTGCTAAAATGAATGATTCATTTAAGGGTACTTATAATGATGTTAATAGAAGAATAGCAAAAGAAATAGGCAACATTAGATATGTATTTAATTTATTTGGTACTGATTTTGATGAGTCAAGTTTTAAAGCCGCTACTGGACTTATTGATGATTCTGATAAGTATTGTGAAAGATTATATAAGGATCCATTTAAAAAATTGGATGATGAAAGTTTATGGAGGTAAATATGGAAGATAAAATAATTAGTGTTTTAAATAAAGTTAGAACTAA
>CAKOJI010000049.1 GCA_934089255.1 uncultured Bacilli bacterium
GGTATATTAATTAATAAGACTAGAATACTTAGTGGTATATTAGTTAATTTTGATACAATTATTGATATACCAGTAACTCCTCCATCTAAGATAGTATTAGGTATTAAGAATGACTCTAGGGCATATGCTGCTATTACTGTACCTACTGTCAACATAATAAAAGAAATAATAAATTGTAAATACTTATTTTTTGTTTTATTCATTAACTCATCCTCCTCATTGTAATTATATCAAACTATAGTTTATTTTTATATAATATTTACTAAATAATTTATCTTATGTTACTATATAAAAAACATGTTATAATTTTTATGAAAGGAAATTACTTAATAGTAATTAGTGATAAAACATTATGAATTTATACTTAAGAGAAATTGAAAAAGATGACAAAAAGGAAATAGAAAAATTGGCCTTAGAATTTCAAGAAGCAAATGATGAATATCCATTTGAAGGGGTAAGTGATTTAAAAAAAGTCATAAATAATTCTTTCGAAGAATACTTTAATGGTCTAGAAATAAATAAACATATTGATGAAATTTACCCAACTTATGCAAATCAAACAACTTATGTTTTAGCAGATGATAGTAATCATATTTATGGATTAATAAATTTAAGACATGAATTAAAAGGTAAGTTAATGGAAGTTGGTGGTCACATCGGATATGGGATTAGACCATCTGAAAGAAAAAAAGGATATGCCACATTGCAATTAAAACTTATATTAGATAAATTAAAAGAATTAAATATCAATCAAGCTTTAATCACGTGTAGAGAAAATAATATAGCATCTAAAAAAACAATGGAAAAATTTATTGGAAAGAAAGATACATTGGTCCCATCTAATCATGAAGGAATTATGGAGTATAGATATTGGATTGATGTAAACAAAAATTTATGTATGTTAAATATGAAAAAAGATAATACAAAATAAAATTATTAGTTATATCAAGGAGAAGAGAAATGATTAAAAATATTATTTTTGACTTAGGTAATGTAATTTTGGAAGGTACTCCTTCAATAGTTTTAGATAGATTTAATTTAGATAAAGAACTATATAATGATATTGAAAAAAACTTTTTTTCCAATTGGAATAACTTAGATTTAGGATTAATCTCATTAGAAGAGTTTTTTAATCAGTGTAAATTTAAACATAAAATATCAGAAAATATTAAATATAAACTTATTAGATATTATGAGTATAGACCTATGAACAATGAGGTTTTAGCACTTATCCATAAGCTAAAAATTAATAATTATAAGATATACTTATTATCAAATAATAACAAGGAAACTGTAAATTACTTAAGGAAATTACCATTCTATAAAGATATTGAAGGTGAAGTTTTTTCTTGTGATTATCATATTACAAAACCTGATAAAGATATTTATAAAATATTACTTGATAAATATAACCTTGTAGCAAATGAATGTTTATTTATTGATGATAATCAAAATAATATTGATGTAGCTAGCAACTTAGGATTTAAAGTAATAAAGTTCAAGTTGGTGGATGAATTAAATAAGACTTTATTTACTAAATAATTTATCTTATGTTATCATATAAATGGTGAAGATAAAATGGAAATATTAATTAGAGATTATAAAATAGAAGATAAAGAAAGTTTAGAACAGTTACTTAATGAACATTATAAAAATGTTAATATTGATAAGTTAGAAAATAGTGATAATTCATTTAGTATTGTAGCAGTTAATGATAAAGAAGTAGTAGGTCATTTGCATATAGATATAATTAATGATTACTTTAGAAATATTAAGTTTGGTTATATAACTTATGTCTGTGTCAAAAAAGAATA